>JAKOMY010000344.1 GCA_022702225.1 Microbacteriaceae bacterium
GCGATTCCAGCGCTTGCGCCCAGCCCCATCGCCAGCGCCGAGCCACCGGCGGCCGCTGCGGCGGCTGCGCCGAGAGCCGCCCCAGCTATAGCCCCGAACCCGCCAAGTGCAACCCCCGGCCACCGCCGTCGATCCATTTGTTCCTGCAAAGTGGCCACGTCGTCCGCGATCGCGCTTGACGCGGAGAGCAGACGCACCCTTCTCATCTCCGCATCCTCGACGTCGGCGAGTTCGGCCAAAATCCCGTCTAAGTAGTGACGACAGCGGCGGAGCTTGTCAGCGTTCTGGTCTTTGAAGCTCCTGAGTTCAGAGGGCGCGACCTGACCACGGGGGGTCGGAAGCGCCTCCGTCACGACAACATATCGAAGTGCGGCTAGCCGAGCTTCCAGAGGGCGATTGCTCGGGTCAAAAGTTGCCATGGATGCTTGGCGATCTGTTACGGGAAGCATTCTGCCCCGCAGGCCGCTCATCACTGATGCCAGGTAAGCCATGTAGAGGTCTGCGGTGTTCGTCTCAACTCGATAGCCGAAGCCGCCGCGATCAGAGACGGCCAAACCCCGTTTATCTAGCTCGGAGAATACGCTCCAGGTCATCTTTCCGGTGTGGATAGGCGATGTGCACTTCGTGCGAGGCCCACCGGATCGGTCGCCTAGAACTTGGAAGAACCCGTCCGCGAAGATCGCCGAACTTAGCTCCGGAAAATCCGTGTCGGGGTTAATGAGCTTAAGCATCTCAACGTCCTGCAGCCCCCGCATGAACGGGCTTAGGTTGGTTGCACCTGACGGGACGATGGTGGCCACCTCGTCCCAGTAGAGCAGCACTTGGCTGAACCACGGGGTTTCCGGGACTCGCATATACGGGAAGTACAGCGCAGTGTCCATTAGCAAGCCCCCGTGTCTGTCCAAACTAAATGCAACTGAGTGCCTCGAATTTATCGGGTGCGTCCGCATCTGATCAATCTCGATCGTCCGAGCCGGGCGCGCAAGCCCAGCCGCCCGATGCATTCACGACCGTGCAGCATCGCACGTTGAACTAGGTGGGGGCTGCTCGGCTAGCCCACCCGTGGGACTCAAACGTCACTGAAGCTCAAGTCGGTGGAGACCGTCGCGGCCCCATGTCATTGATGTCACCATAGACGGCGGTTGCTCGCGCCAGGCGGGCTATGCCCCTAGATGCCGAGTGCACGGCGTTCTGGACGGACGAGCTGCGCCGGTCCGACACACTTCTCTACGGCCGCGTCACCTACGAGCTGATGGAGGGCACGTGGCGCCGACCGGAGTCGGGGGAGTGGCCGGACTGGATGGATGCCGGTGAGGTCGCGTTCTCGGAAGTGATGGATCGGATGCGGAAGGTTGTGGCATCCGGGACTCTCGACGAAGTCGACTGGAACGCCGAACTGGTCCGGGGCGATGTCGTTGAGGCCGTTCGGCGGCTCAAGGACGAACCCGGGCGAGGGGTCTCGGCCGGCGGCGTGAGGCTGCCGGCGACGCTCGCGGCACACGGGCTCATTGACGAGTACACATTCGTCGTTCATCCGGTGATTGCGGGCCGCGGGCCGCGGCTGATCGACGGCGTCGACCTGAGGCTCGAGCTGATCGAGCGGCGAGAGTTCCGGTCGGGCGCCGTCGTGCAAAGATTCCGGCCAGCGGAGCAAGATTGAGCATCGACGAGAGGAGCGGGTTCGGATGCGATGGGTGAGCTTCACGGACCGCTACGGCGCGCAGGAACGCCGCGACATCACGCTCGACCGCCTCGGTGAACTGCTGGCGACGATCGCCGTCTATGACGGGGACGACGAACACCGGAGCATCTCGGTGTCGGACTCGGACGCGTGGAATCTCGAGTTCTACCCGGACTGGGTGCTCTTCGAGAACAGCGAGGTCGGCGGTGAAGAAGTCGGGAGTCTGCGGGGGCTGAGCGAGAAAGAACGCCTCGACATTGCCGACGAGTTCATTCGGGGCGATTTCGCGGCGTTGCGGGCGCGGCCGTGGGGCAGCTGAGGGACACGGCGGGCGGTAGTCGCGAGGAGCGTGTGAGTCAGCGCGCGGGACGGAAGCGGTGAATAGTGCCTAGTTGGCCAGATCGAACTGTCCCCGCACTGCGATCGCATTTTTGCAACAAGAGACAATTCGCTTAGCCGTGGATAGGGTATAGCCCCTCGATGCCGGAAATTGCCGTAACGTCGTTACAAACCAGGCCAGGGAGCTGTTTCCCTCGAATTCGCCGCCGGGTGGCTACCGGACGCGGACTGTCAACCGCATGCGAAGTACGGGTGAGTAATGCCAGCCAGCGACGCGCAAGCGAACGATGACTGACGTCAATTACTTGATATCGAGGTTTCGCCGGAAACTGCGCTGGTTCGAAGCATCGAATCCCCAATAGCTTGAAGCGGACATAGTCCAGCCAGGCATGGGTGGGCACGACCTAAAGGAACTCGCTCAGATGAAGACTGGTCTCTCCTCGCTCGGCATAGCCGTTGCAAGCGTCCTTGTTATCGCAACCGTCAACCCCGCGCACGCCGACAACACCTCTACAGAAGTCATCGAATCTCTTGAGGCGGCAGTAGCGACCCAGCCGTGAACCCCCGTTACGGCGGCAATGCCAGCGCTTTCTGTCGACGTGGACGGCTCAGCGGGAGAAGTGTCGGCACCCGCTGTGGATGGCAAAGTGCTTACTGTTGGCCTGCCCGGGGAAGACCATGTCGCGACCACCCAGGGCGAGATGGTTCTCGACGTCACGGCAGGTACGGAGTTCTCGACCGCGGTCCAGGACACGGGTAGCGGCACGTTCCGAGCCCTCTTGCACATCGATTCCTCCGACGCGCCCACGGAGTACTCCTTTGAGGTCGACGGTGGGGAACTCATCCCGCTCGAAGATGGTGGCGTCTCCGTTCGTGACGGCGACGGTAACCTCATCGGTCTTTTCGAACCCGCATGGGCAGTCGACGCGGCCGGCGTGGCCGTGCCGACCTACTACGAGGTCCGCGGTTCGACCATCGTCCAACATGTCCAGCACACGAGTGCCACCGCGTTCCCGGTCGTCGCGGATCCCTTCTGGATACCTGCGTTGCTCGTTATGGCTCGCCTCACCGGACACGTCGCGACCCGAGCTGCGCAGCGAGGTGTGAGCCAGGCCCTGATCAAGCAAGTCGTGCAAAACGGGAGGAAGACCGCTGGTAACAAGGGAACATCCGTGTTCACACAGGGATCCGGGAAGAACAAGATCCGCGTTGTTGTGGACAACAAGACCGGCAACATCATCACCGTGACGAAGGGCTGAAATGAGAGTCACCTACGACGCCGAAGCGGACGCCGCGTACATCACGATTGCCGACGACATCGCTGAGGAAGCGGCAACGCAACAGCTGCACTCCATCGCCACACCGGGAGGCGTCGGTGAGATCATCATCGACTTCGACGATGACAACCGCCTGATCGGCCTCGAAGTACTCAAGGCCCGCCTTGTCCTCCCCGAGAGCGTAATCAGAGAAGCCAAGGACCCCGCCTAGCCGCAGCAGCCAGGCGGTGACGTTGCGAGAGCGGTATCTCGTGAGCGGGGTACCGCCCTCGCACCCATCGGCTGCATCGCCGTGTGGTCCGCGTTTATCGTCGTTCCGTGAAGAGAGTGTGGATCGTCTACAGGGGCGACG
>JAKOMY010000273.1 GCA_022702225.1 Microbacteriaceae bacterium
AGATGGTCAACATCGGAACGCTCTCCGCGTTCGTCCTGGTTTCGATCGGCGTGATCGTGCTCCGCCGGAAGCGCCCCGACCTCAAGCGCGGTTTCCGCGTGCCGTGGAGCCCGGTGCTGCCGATCCTGTCGGCACTGATCTGCACGTACCTCATGCTCAACCTCTCGGTCGAGACCTGGCTGCGGTTCCTCATCTGGCTGGCCCTGGGCTTCGCGATCTATTTCGCGTACTCGCGCAGCCACGCCCGCGTGGGCACGGGCGCCTCGCTCGACCCGACGAAGCCGAACGTGGTCTCTCCACCGAAGGAGTGACCCGAGCAGGCACCGGATGCCACGCCCCGTCGTTCTCAGGACGCTCGGGGCGTGGCATCCGTCGTTTCACCGCGAGGCGAAGCGCTGTGAGCCGAGGACGCCGAGCAGACGGATCTTCTCCTCCGCCGCGCTGCGCGGCTGCGGGGTGAGCACGAGCAGGGCCTGGGCGCGATCCTCGGTGAAGAGCACCTGGCAGTCCACCTCGATCTCCCCGAGCTCGGGGTGCACGAGCACCTTGTGGTCGGCGAAACGCTCCGCGACCTCCTGCCGCTCCCACAGCGACCGGAATTCCTCGCTGCGGCGTTGCAGTTCGGCGACGAGCTCGCCGGCAGTGGACGCGGGCCCCAGCACGCCGTACGCCGCGCGCACCCCGGCGACGATGGCGCGACTCTGCCTCTCGCGGTCGTGAGCGGGGTACTTCCGGCGCTCGTCGCCGGGGCGCGTGAACCACCGCCACGCTTCGAAGCGGTCCCAGCCGCGGGCGCCGGCGTGGTCTCCGAGCAGTGCCGCCGCCAGAGGGTTCTGCAGCAACGTCTCACCCAGGTGCGAGATGACCAGGGCGGGCGTGTCGTCGAGGCGCGCGAACACGCGCTGCAACGCCGGCACCACATGGTCGGCGCGGCCGAGACGATCGGGCACCGCGTGGCCGGCGAGACGGAAGAGGTAATCGCGCTCGTCGATGCCGAGGCGCAGGGCGCGGGCGAGGGCCGCGAGCATCTGGGTGCTCGGTTGCGGTCCCCGCGCCTGCTCGAGGCGCGTGTAGTAGTCGGTCGACATCGTGGCCGCCTGCGCGACCTCCTCACGACGCAATCCGGCGGTGCGGCGACGGGCGCCGGACACGAGACCGATGTCCTCCGGCCGCAGCGCCTCACGCCGCGCCCGCAGGAACTCCGCCACCCCCGTGCGATTCATGACCTCATCCTCGCGCGTCGAGCCGTCGGCATCCAGGGATCGACGATCCCCCGATCGACGGGGCCTGGATGCCGTGCGCGCGGCAACGAAGACTGGGCTCATGAACATCACCGGAAACACCGTCTTCCTCCCCGGCGCCACCAGCGGGATCGGCCTCGCCCTCGCCGAGCGACTGCGTGACGCGGGCAACACCGTCGTCGTGGGCGGCCGACGTCGCGAGCGTCTCGACGAGCTCGCGGCCTCGGAGGGTTTCGACACGGTGCTCATCGACACCGCCGACGCTGATTCGATCCGCGCTGCGACCGCCGGGGTCGTGAGCCGTCACCCCGACCTGAACGTCGTCATCGCAATGGCCGGGATCATGCGCGTCGAGGACTGGACCGCGGGCCCCGAGGTCCTGGCATCCGCTGAGGAGACCGTCATGACGAACGTGCTCGGTCCCCTGCGGCTCATCGCGCACCTGCTCCCTCACCTGCAGAGTCGACCGGATGCCACGATCATGACCGTCTCGTCGGGTCTGGCGTTCGTGCCGCTGCGCGCAACCCCCACCTACAATGCGACGAAGGCCGCCATCCACCTCTTCAGCGAGTCGCTCCGCCTGCAGCTCGAGGGGACGAGCGTCTCGGTACTCGAACTGGAACCGCCGTCGGTCGCCACCGACCTGCTGCCCGGGCAGCGCGAGAGCTCTTTCGCCATGAATCTGGAGGAATTCGCCGATGAGGTCATGGCCATCCTCCGCGATCAGCCCGACGTGGCCGAGGTGCAGGTCGAGCGTCTGGCGTTCCTGCGCCGCGCCGAGGCCGAGGGGCGCTACGCCGAAACGGTGCGACAGCTCAACGCCGCCGACCCGCACTGAACCGCCCCGGGCGATACCCACCCGGGTGGTCGGAGCGGCCTTCGCGATTCCCACGGGCGGCACGACGGCCGTCGTCGTGCGAGCGGAGGTCGTCGACGCCATCCGGTACGGAGAACGAAAAGTTCCGCGGCGGGGCTGGGATCGCCCCACCGCCCGCCGATAGGTTCGGGACGTGACCGACATTCCTCGTGACGCCTCACAGCCGTCCGCTCTGCCCGAGGCGGTGGCACCGCCCGCCTCCCGCGATTCGCTTCCGGCGATGCAGCTGGCGGGTCTGGCGAAGCACTTCGGGCAGAAGGTCGCGGTGGCCGGTCTCGACCTCACCGTCCCGACCGGGTCGTTCTACGGTCTGGTCGGTCCCAACGGCGCGGGCAAGACCACCACGCTGTCGATGGCGACCGGACTTCTGAGGCCGGATGCCGGCACGGTCGGCATCCACGGAGTCGATGTCTGGACCCACCCGGTCGAGGCGAAGAAGCTCATCGGCAACCTCGCCGACGGCGTGCGTCTGTTCGACCGGCTCACCGGCGAACAGCTCGTCACCTACACCGGCATGATGTTCGGCCTCACGCGTGAGGAGGTCGGCGCCCGCACGGCCGACCTGCTGCAGATCATGGACCTCACCGAGGCCGCAGGCACCCCCGTCGTCGACTACTCCGCGGGCATGACCAAGAAGGTCGCCCTCGCCTGCGCTCTCGTGCACGCCCCACGTCTGCTCGTCCTCGACGAGCCCTTCGAGTCCGTCGACCCGGTGTCGGCCGCCAACATCGAAGACATCCTGCGCGGCTACACCGCCTCGGGCGGCACGGTCATCGTCTCGAGCCACTCGATGGACCTCGTGCAGCGCATGTGCGACCACGTCGCGGTCATCGCGCAGGGCCGATTGCTGGCATCCGGGACCGTAGACCAGGTGCGCGGCGCACAGACGCTGCAGGACCGCTTCGTCGAACTGGTGGGCGGGCGTCACCACGCGGAGGGGCCGCAGTGGTTGCGACAGTCCTGAGGATCCGGTTCCGCGTCCTGGGGAACACCCTGATGCGGAGCCCGATGCAGATGGTCGGCTTCATCTTCGGGGTGATCGGCGCGCTGTGGATGCTGCTGCTCGCGGGCGTCGGCCTCTTCTTCGTCGGCACGCTCGACCTCGACATCGCGC
>JAKOMY010000373.1:5000-23694 GCA_022702225.1 Microbacteriaceae bacterium
CGTAGGCGCGGTCACGACCGCGGCCCACTCGACCACGGAGCTGATGCAGTTGCGAGAGCCCGTACTTGTCGGCGCGATCGATGATGATCGTGTTGGCGTTCGAGATGTCGAGGCCGGTCTCGATGATCGTGGTCGATACGAGCACGTCGGCACGACGTTCCCAGAAGTCATCGACGACCTGTTCGAGCGCGTGCTCCCCCATCTGCCCGTGGGCGACGACGATGCGCGCCTCGGGGACCAGTTCGGCGAGGTGCGCAGCGACCCGCTGAATCGAGGACACCCGGTTGTGCACGTAGAAGATCTGGCCCTCTCGCAGCAGTTCGCGCCGGATGGCCGCCGCGATCTGCTTGTCGTTGCGGGGTCCGACGTACGACAGAATCGGGTGCCGGTCCTCCGGCGGAGTCGCGAGCGTCGACATCTCACGAATACCGGTGACCGCCATCTCGAGCGTGCGCGGGATGGGTGTGGCGCTCATCGCGAGGATGTCGACGTTGGTCTTGAGCTTCTTCAGCTGGTCCTTGTGTTCGACGCCGAAGCGCTGCTCTTCATCGATGATCATGAGACCGAGGTCCTTGAAGATCACCTTCTCGGTGAGGATGCGGTGGGTCCCGATGACCATGTCGACCGTGCCGTCGGTGAGGCCGGCGAGGGTCGCCTTCACGTCTTTGTCGGTCTGGAAACGCGACAGCGGCCGCACGGTGACGGGGAACCCGGCGAAACGCTCGGCGAAGGTCTCGAGATGCTGCTTGACCAACAGCGTTGTCGGCACGAGCATGGCGACCTGCTTGCCATCCTGAATGGCCTTGAAGGCCGCGCGGACCGCGACCTCGGTCTTCCCGAAACCGACATCGCCCGAGAGCAGACGATCCATGGGGATGGGTTTCTCCATGTCGGCTTTGATCTCGTCGATCGTCTGAAGCTGGTCGAGAGTCTCGGCGAAGGGGAATGCTTCTTCGAGCTCGCGCTGCCAGGGGGTGTCCGGACCGAAGGCGTAGCCCTTCGACGCCATGCGCGCCGAGTACAGCTTCACCAGCTCGACCGCAATGTCGCGAACGGCCTTGCGGGCGCGCCCCTTGGCGGCAGCCCAATCGCTGCCGCCCATTTTCGACAGAGTGGGCGCCTCGCCGCCGACGTACTTCGACAGCAGATCGAGCTGATCGGTGGGGACGAACAGCTTGTCGCCCGGGTAGCCGCGCTTGGCCGGCGCGTACTCGAGGACGAGGTACTCCTTCGTCGTCTTCACCGCGTGACGGCCACCACTCGACACCTCGCGCTGGGTGAGCTCGAGGAACTTGCCGATTCCGTGCGTCGCGTGCACGACGACGTCGCCGGGCTTGAGCTGCAGAGGGTCGACGACGTTGCGACGGCGGGAAGCGAGCTTCTTCACGCCGCGGTTGTCGCCGCTGACCGAGCGACCGTAGAACTCGGTTTCCGTGATGACCGCGAATTTCGCCTCGGGAAGCTGGAATCCGCGTTCGAGAGGAGCGCACACCACGTGAGCGACACCCGTCTCAGGCGCCAGACGCACGTCGTCGACACGACGCGCCGCGATTCCGCGCTCCGAGAGCACGTCGCGGGCGCGATCGACCATTCCCGGACCGGATGCCGTGACGACGACCGACCATCCGTCGCTGATCAGCGTGCCGACGTGAGCGGTCGCGCCCTCGACATTGCCATGGAAGGAGGGAACGGGATCGGCCTTGATGCGGTGGGTCGAGTCGTCTCGGACGATGAGCCCCTCGTCCTCGGCATCGGCCGCTCCCGAGTCGAAGGCGCTGAGCTGCCACCAGACACCGCCGCGCCCGCTCGCCTTCTCGTGCAGGTCGTCGAGGGTGACGAAATCGCCGGAGCCGAGGTCGACCGGGGTGTCCGCGCCGGCCGTAGCCGCCGACCAGGCAGCCTCGAGGAATTCGCGGTTGGTGTCACCGAGCGTCGTCGCGCGGGCGAGCGAACGCTCGGGGTCGACGAGCGCCACCGCACTGCCGCCGGGGAGGTAGTCGACAAGGGTGATGAGGTCGTCGACCAGCACCGGGATGAGCGACTCCATCCCCTCAGCGGGAATGCCCTCGGCCATCTTCTCGAGCAGTTGACGCAGGCCCGGGTAGCCGTCGCGGAGCTCGGCGGCCCGGGCACGCACCTCGGTCGTGAGCAGCAGCTCGCGGCTGGGAACAAGGATCACAGAGGTGACCTCGCCGGGGAGCGAACGCTGGTCGGCGACGGAGAAGGCGCGGATCTGGTCGACCTCGTCGCCGAAGAACTCGACGCGGTAGGGATGATCGGCCACGGGCGGGAACACGTCGAGGATGCCGCCGCGCACCGCGAACTCGCCGCGGCGCGACACCATATCGACGCGGTGGTACGCGAGCTCGACGAGCCGTGTGATGACGCCCTCGAGTTCGAGTCCACGCCCGCCGACGACGAGCTCGATCGGATCGACATCGCCGAGCCCGGGAGCCAGCGGCTGGAGAGCACTGCGCACCGATGCGGTCACGACAAGGGGGGCGGTGCCGTCCCACGCGGCGATCCGGCGCAGGACGTCGAGGCGTCGGCCGACCGTCTCGGGGCTCGGGCTGAGCCGCTCGTGCGGCAACGTCTCCCACGCCGGGAAGTGCAGAACCTGTGCGCCGGGGAGGACGGCATCCAGAGCAGGACCGAGAGACTCGGCTCGTCGACCGGTCGGGGCGATCACCAACACGGCACCGGGGCCACCCGCCGAGCGGCGCCGTTCGACGAGGCCGGCGATGACCGGGGCGTCGAGGCCATCGACGAGGGAGAGAGACAGGTCGGAGGAAGCAGCCGAAGCGGCTTCACGATACGACTCAGCCTGCTCGAGGGCGCGAACGATCCCGGGAACTGTCACTCGGAAGAGTTTACGCGGGGCCTCCGACATCGGGACGGGGTGGACAACACGGCGGGCGAACCGTGTCTCGTAGGCTGGCCGCATGACGTCGCCGAGCGCTCCGAACGGTCCGGTCTTCGCCGCCCCCCACGCGGCGCCGCCGGTCGGGACGCTGCTCACTCCCCCGGAGCCGACGCGCCGCGGTCGACCCCTGGGAACTTGGGCGCTCGCGCTCTCGGTCGTCGCGGCGGTGTTGGCATCCGCCGTCGGAGGATTCGCGGCGTTCCGCTCGGCGCGCGGGGCGGCCCCCGGGCTGGGCACCATGTCGTCGAACGGCTTCGACTGGCGCGTCCTCTCCCCCGTCCGCGATCTGGTGCTGCTGGGCGAGGTCGCTTTCTGGTCGGGAACCGTGATCGGTCTCACGGCGCTCGTGCTCGGTATCGTCGCCATCGTGCGGCGGTCCGGGCGGGGCGCCGGGATCGCCGGGCTCGTCATCGCGGTTCTGGGACCCGCGATCTTCGGCGGGCTCACGCTCATCGCCATCGTGGCAGGGCTGGCGAGCGTCCCCTCCGGCGGTTCGTCGGTCTGATCCCCGGGCGGACTGCTCCTCGCCCCAGTGGGCGACATCGCGCCGAATCGGCGACCGTCCACCCCCGCGATCCCCCGCCAGTCGGTTCCTAGACTTCGGGACAGGGCCTGTTCGCCCATCGAAGACCAGAGGAGCACTCCGTGAGCACGACACCGCCGCCCCCCGAGCCCTACCAGCAGCCCGTCGCGCGAAACGACGCCTACCGCGCCACCCCCGCAGGAGTGCCCGCCCCCGCGGCTCCTGCCTACGTCCCCCCGGCATCTGCGAACCCCAAGGGCGGAAACAAGCTCGGGCTCGGCGCTTTCGTCGTCTCGCTGGTCGGCGTGGTCGGCGGCTCGATCATCGCTCTCATCGCCGGCATGCAGAGCGCGGCCCTCGCGCCCTACGCCGACGCCGGTCAGCGGGTCGACCCGAACGCCCTCCCACCGGAGGTCCAGCAGGCGGCCGCGCTCTTCGGCATCCTGACCGTCGTCGCCTTCGCCGTGTACGCCGTTCTCGGCCTGTGGGGCTTCGTCCAGGGCATCGTGGCGGCGATCAAGAGTCGCGGTCGTGGGTGGGGCATCGGCGCCGTCGTGCTGTCTGTGCTCGGCGGCATCGTGGTCGGAATCGCCCTGGCCGCAGGCGCGGCGATCGGCGTCTCGACATGAGCTGACCCTCGATGCGAACGGCCCCGGTAGCTCGCGACCGGGGCCGTTCGCCGTCTCGGTGTTGCCCCTGACACCGTGGCAGGGTGTGGACTGTCGTCATGGTCTCGATCGGTGAACTCGCTCGGCAAACGGGTACGACGCCACGCATGCTGCGCCACTGGGAAGCCACCGGCCTTCTGCCTCCCGCAGACGTCGATCCGGCAACCGGACGCCGCTCCTACGACCCCGCGCAGGAAGGACGCGTGCTGACCATCGTCGCCCTCCGTGCCAACGGCTTCGGACTCGACGAGATCCGAGTCCTGCTCGACTCACGGACGGACCACGCGAAGCTGCGCGCAGTCCTCGATGCGAGGCGATCGACGCTTTCCGCCAGCATCGCCCGCGACAACGCCGCCCTGCGCCGTCTGGACAGCAGGATCGCCTCGCTCGACCGCGGGCACCACGACATCGCGACGACGCTGACGCTGGAAGCGCTCCCCCCGCTCACGGGCCCGGGCCTGCGGACGTCCGTGGCGCACGAGTCGGAGATTCCCGCGGCGGTGCGCGCGGTGCTCGATCGGATGGCCGCACCGGCAGGGGCGGAGGTCGCCCTCGTCTACGACGGGACGACGGACCCCCGGGTGATCGCCGTGACCGCGGTCTGCGAGGCGGCCCGAACAGACGTGGTCACGATCCCGGGAGCGCCCCGCGCGGCGAGCGTCCGACTCGCACAACGGCCCGTCGACCTCGGGGACACCTGGGCCGCTCTCGACGCCGCGCTCCTCCCGCTGGGACTCGCGGCGACAGGACCGTATCGTCACATTCTTCACCCGAAGGGGACGGCCACCACGCTCGCGACCCCGACCACACCGGTGACCGGCTCGGTGTGAGCCCTTCGCTCAGGCGCGCGGGGCGTGGAAGCGCTGCTGCGCGGCGACGAGGCCCTCGTCGGCCAACAGTTCCACGGCATCCGCGGCATCCGAGACCAGGATGGGCAGGGTCTGACGCTCGGCGGCACTGAAGGGGTCGAGCACCCAGTCCGCGGGATCTTGCCGACCGACCGGGCGGCCGATTCCGACCCGCACCCGGGGGAAGTCGGGCGTACCGAGCGCTTTCGCGATGTCACGGACGCCGTTGTGCCCGCCGTGACCGCCGCCGGTCTTGAGCTTGATGGTGTCGTACGGGATATCGAGTTCGTCGTGCACGACGACGATCCGCTCGGGGCCGATGTCGTAGAACCGGGCGAGGCCGGCGGCGGGGCCGCCGGAGACGTTCATGAAACTGTTGGGCTTGGCCAGCACGAGCTTCGCCGCTCCCGGCCGCAGCCAGGTCTCGACCACTCGCGCGTTGGCCTTGTGCGCGCGGAACGCTTCGCGGCGACGGGCGGCGAGTTCATCGATGACCATCTGACCGATGTTGTGCCTCGTCGCCTCGTAGCGCGGGCCGGGGTTGCCGAGACCCACGATGAGCCAGGTGTCTGCCATGGCATCCATCCTTCCGGGTCCGGGTGGGGACCGTACGCGACGACGCGGTGCGCCGCGCGGGGAAACGAACGAGGGGACGCGAATCCGCGCCCCCTCGTCGTCGTCGGACCGGTGAACGGCCCTCGGGAATTACTTGTCGTCGCCCTGTTCGGCCGTCTCGGCCTCTTCGGACTGCTCCCCGGCGACCTCGGCGTCGGCCTCGGCGATCTCTTCGTCGGCGGCGATCGTGTCGAGCGGGATCGAGACACCCACGATGAGGGTCTCGGGCTCGGTGACGAGGGTCGCGCCCTGGGGCAGCTTCAGGTCGGCGGCGGTGATCTGGGTGCCGTCCTCGGCGCCCTCGACATCGACCTCGACGTTCTGCGGGATGTGAGTGGCCTCGACCTCGAGCGAGACCGACGTGGCGTCGAGCATGGCGATGGTGCCCGAGAAGGGCTCGCCGGTGATGACGACGGGAACGTCGACCTGGACCTTCTCGCCCTTGTTCACCACGATGAGGTCGATGTGCTCGATGATCTGGCGCACGGGGTCCTTCTGGACATCCTTGACGAGGACGAGCTGGCTCTTGCCCGCGATGTCGAGGTCGAGCAGCGCGTTGGCGCGACGGATCAGCAGCGCGGTCTGGTGACCGGGCAGCGCGACGTGCTGGGGCTCGGTGCCGTGACCGTAGATGACGGCGGGGATCTTGCCCGCGGCGCGGAGGCGACGGGCGAAGCCCTTGCCGAAGTTCTCGCGCAGTTCTACGACGACCTTGTTGTCTTCCGACATGATGTTCTCCTCGCGGGCTCGTGTCCCGCAGCTTGTGAGCGGACAAGGTCCGCACCTGTGTGGTCTGGATTCGACTCGAACGCGAGCGCGTGAGGAAAGCCGGGAGCCTGCATCACTGCGTCGATCACGGATGCCCAGCGCGCCGTACGGCGTACGAGGTGGCATCCCTCGCCGAAGTTCCCCGGAAGTCTACCAGCGCGCGGGGCCGCACCACGACCCCGCCGCCGGGGCGCGCGCAGGACCGCCCGCGGAGCGACGGTAGGATCGAACGGCCACAACCCACCCGGAGGATCATCATGGACAGCGGCTTCTTCTCTCACGTCGTGCTCTGGGTCATCGGCGGCATCGCCGCATTCGGCCTGATCGGCACCGTCGGCGCCCTGTTCTCGATGGGCCGCACCACGAACTACAAGAAGCACTGACGCCCGGAACCGCAGCTTGCCCCCGGCGGAGCCGCTCCGCGGTCGCCGGGCCGTGCCGACCCTTATGCGGACCGGTTCCTGAGGACGACCTCGATCGTGGTCACGCCCGTCTCCGGGGAGCGTGACGGGTCGTTCAGTTGCTTCCGCCGAACGAGAGCACGACCTTCGACGATCGCGACGCGTCCGCCGCCGTCGCGAAGGCGTCGAGGGCGTGAGCGACGGGCGACACGTGCGTCACGATGCCTTCCACGGCGAGTGACCCGTCGGCAAGCGCCGCCAGCACCTCGCCGAACTCGCCGCCGAAACGGAACGACCCGGTCAGCGTCAGCTCCCGTGTGATCGCCGTCGCGATCGGCGCCGCTACCGCGCCCGCCGCTTGAAGCCCGAGCAGAACGACCGTCCCGCCGCGCCGCGCCGCCGCGACCGCCGCAGCGAGTCCGGGGACGGTGCCGCTCGACTCGATCACGACGTCGGCGTGCAGGGCCTCGATCGCCGCCGCGTCGCGCGCGTCGAGGGTACGTGCCCCACGTGCCGCTGCCAGACGGCGCGGAAGCTCGTGCAGATCAGTGGCGACGACCTCGCCGGCACCGTGGTGGCGAGCCGCGGCCACGGCGAGCAGGCCGATGGGACCCGACCCGATGACCGCGACGCGTCGGCCCGCGATTGTTCCGGCGCGTTCGACGGCGTGCCACGCGACCGCCGCGGGCTCCGCAAGCACGGCCGTGGCGAGATCGAGCCCCGCCGGCAGAGGGAAGAGCATGCGCGTGGGGAGCGCGACACGCTCGGCGAACCCGCCCTGCGTGTGCGGGAGGTGCATGGCCGAGCCCAGGTAGGTCGAGGCCGGCGCGAGGTTCGGGCGCTCCCGCGGCCACGGCGTCGCGCCGTCGTCGCGGGGAGTCAGCGGGTGCACGGCCACCGGCGTGCCCTCGGCGGGCCCGCTTCCGTCGGCAGCGGCGCGCACCACCACCCCCGACAGCTCATGGCCCAGGACGAGCGGCTCCCGCAGGATCGATGCTCCCGCAGCCCCGTGTCGCCAGTAGTGGAGGTCGGAGCCGCAGACACCCCCGAATGAGACGGCGACGACGGCCTCATCGGCATCCGGGGTCGGCTCACCGATGTCGTCGATGCGGAGGTCGTCGGCGGCGTGGGCCACCACGGCGAGATTCGTCACGGTTCTCCTCAGAAAGTTGCGGTGCGAAGGCGCACATCGGCGACGACGACGTCGACCCGCGCACCCGGGTGGATCGGTGCGGCGGAGAACGGTGCCCCCATCATGATGACGTCGCCCGGGCCGAGGACGTTCCACCCGGCGACGTAGGCCAGGCAGTCCCTCAGCGAGACCGGCAGACGCGCGGCGGAGGTCTGCCGGACCGGCTCGTCGTCGACGATGAGCGCCAGAGCCAGATCGGCATCGAGCGACAACCCGGTGTCGATCCACGGCCCGAGCGGTGTGTAGCCCGCGCCCGCCTTGGACTCGAAGTTGCGCGGATCGAGGACCGACCGGTCGGGGCTCGACAGGTCGTTGACGGCGGTCATGCCGAGCACGTACTCGTGGGCGTTCGCCGCCGTCAGCCCGGTGGTGTCGCGACCGATGACGACGGCGATCTCGGCTTCGGCGACCGTGGTGCCCGCATCGCGCCGGAGCGCCACCGACGCGTCCGACCCGGTGACGGTGCGCGGACTCTTCAGCCATGCCTGCACGGGAGCGGCATGATCGGGGCCATTCTGCGCGATGCCGACGACCACGATCGGCTCGCACGGAGCCAACAGACGTCCCGCGACCGGGTCGCCCTCGTCGGCGGGGCGGCGGCCGTCCGCGAACGCCGCGTACGGATCAGTGATCGGGATCCACGACCCGTCGTCGGCGAGACGGACCGTGCGCACCCCGGCGGGGGTCTCGACGCGAGCGATGCGCATCAGACCACCGCCGTCATGCCGCCGTCGACGAAGATCGTCTGGCCGTTGACGAAGTCGCTCGCCGAGCTCGAGAGGAACACCAGCGCCCCCACCAGGTCGCCGGTGTTCCCCCACCGCCCCGCGGGCGTGCGCGAGCGCACCCACGCGGAGAACTTCTCGTCGTCGACGAGTGCCCGGGTCAGCTCCGTGGCGAAGTACCCGGGTGCGATGGCGTTGGCCTGGATGCCGTGCGGCGCGAGATCGGCGCACAGGCCCTTCGTGAGCATCGCGATCGCTCCCTTCGTCGCGCCGTACGCCGCGATGGAAGGGCGGGCCAGCTGCGACTGGACGCTGCCGATCTGCACGAGCTTGCCCGATCCGCGCGAGATCATGCCGCCGGCCACACGTCGGGAGACGTAGAACGCGCTCGAGAGGTTCGTGCGCACCAGGTCGTCCCAGTCGGTGTCGGCGAACTCCGCGATCGGCGCGCGCCGCTGGATGCCGGCGTTGTTCACGACGATGTCGGGCACGCCGTAGCGATGCTCGATGAGAGAGACGCCCTCGTCGACAGCGCCGGACTCCCCCACATCGAAGGTCACCGCGTGAGCGGCCACCCCGGTCGACGCGGAGATCTCCTCCGCCGCGCGTCCGGCGGTCTCGGCATCCCGTCCGTGCACGAGCGTCGTGGCCCCCGCCTCGGCGAGGCCCTGCGCGAGGGCCCGGCCGATGCCGCGGCTGGAACCGGTGACCAGGGCCAGCCGCCCGGTCAGGTCGAACGCGGCCGTCATCGGATCGTCCGCACGGTGACGGTCGTGGCGTCCACGCCCTCGCCGGCCTCTTCGCGAGACACCTTGATCGCGTCGTCGGTGCGCGTGAGGTCGCGGCGCAGCGTCTCGGGGACGAGGAAGGTGGATGCCGTGGTGATCAGGGCGAGAGTGGCCATGTAGATCGCCAGCAGCAGCCAGTTCGCGCCGCTGACGGCGATGATGTAGGCGCCCAGCACACCCGCGAGGCCACCGGCGAGCACCGCCGAGATCTCTCGCGCCATCGCGACGCCGAGGTAACGGTGGCGGTTGCCGAACAGCTCAGGGAGCATCGCGCACTGGGGTCCGAGCATGGAGTTGACGGCGACGCCGATACCGATCGCGACGACGGCGATCGTGATCGGGTAGCTCCCGAGCGAGATCAGCCACCAGGCGGGGAAGGTGAACAGCAGCATGAACACCGCGCCCGCGCGGTACACCGTGCGACGACCCATCCGGTCGGACAAGGCGCCCGTCAGCGGCACCGAGAAGATGCCGATCAGCGAACCGAGGGTGACCCCCCAGGTGAGGAGGCTGCGGTCGGCCTGTCCCCCCACCGACGCGACGAAGAAGGTCAGCGCGAGGGTGTTGAACATGTAGGAGCCGCCGTTCTCGGCCATGCGGAGCCCGATACCGACGATGACTCCGGGCAGACCGCGCGTGAAGATGTCGCGCACGGGCCGCTCGGCAATCTGCTCGCTCTTCTCGAGCTCGATGAAGGTCGGCGTCTCGCGCAGGCGCATGCGGATGAACAGCGCGAGGAGGATCAGCACGAACGAGGCGAGGAATGGCACGCGCCAGCCCCAGCTGAGCAGCTGGTCTTCGGGCAGCAGCGAGATGAGGCTGAACACGACGGCCGCGAGCAGCGTTCCGGCCTGGATGCCGATGAAAGGCAGGGCCGAGAAGAATCCGCGGCGCTTGACGGGGGCGTATTCGGCCATGAGGACCGTGGCCCCCGCCTGCTCGGCGCCGGCGCCGAAGCCCTGCAGCAGTCGCATGATCACGAGCAGGATCGGAGCGAGGATGCCGACGGCCTCGTACGTGGGCAGGAGGCCGATGGCGGTGGATGCCCCGCCCATCAGCACGATCGTGATGACGAGGACCCACTTACGGCCGAGCTTGTCGCCGAGCACGCCGAAGAAGAGTCCGCCGAAGGGACGTGCCAGGAAGCCGACGCCGTAGGTCGCGAAAGCGGCGACCGTGGCCAGGGCCGGGTTGTCTTGCGAGAAGAACAGGACGTTGAAGATCAGCGCCGTCGACAGCCCGTAGAGCGCGAAGTCGAAGTACTCGAGCGCGCTGCCGATGCTGGAGGCGAGGGTCGCCCTCCGCAGATTGGCGGCGTACTCGGGGTCGTCCTGCGGCACGGGCGGTGCGGTGGGTGCAGTGGTCACGGCCATCTCCTTTGATCGGCTGGGGTCTCCCGACACCGGGACTGTATCAACCCTCTGAACTGAGTTCAATATGTTGAACACAATTCGTTGAGCCCGTTTCCACTCCATCGATCGGGAGGCGCGACGAATACCCCTCCACGGAGGGGCGAGACGAGCGCACTCAGGGGCGCGGTGCCGCGCTGAACGGATTCGTCAGCGCCGACGCGGCCCCGCGCAGCGCCTCTCCGACACGCGTGATGCGCTCGGGCGTGGCATCCAGAACGGGGATGCCGACACCCAGGGCCAACTGCGGATCGCCCGGTGCCCACCCCTCGAGGGGCACGGCCACCCCGACGATCCCCCGGAACGACTCCTCCTCGTCGATGGCCCATCCGCGCTCGCGAGCGACCGCCAGCTTCACGAGGATGCCCTCGACATCGACCGTGCTGTGCGCCGTCAGCGCGGGCAGCGGGCCTCGACGCGCGAGCAGATCCCGCACGGTAGCGTCGTCGCGCGTCATGAGCAGCGCGCGCCCCGTCGCCGACAGGGCGGCGGGAAGTCGGGAGCCCAGCGGCGTGCCCAGACGCACCGAGCGCGAGCCCTCGTACCGGGCGAGGTAGAGCGAGTCGGCGTCATCGAGCACCGCCACCTGCACGAGCTCGCGCACCAGCACGGGCGATGACTCGCAGACGGCGTAGAACTCGCGCACCTGGTTGAACTGCGCCGCGAAAGCTCCGCCGAGCTCGGCGGTGCGGATGCCGAGGCGATAGCCGAGCGGGACGCGTTCGATCATGCGCTCCGCCTCGAGCGAGAGGCACAGGTTGGCGGTCGACGACTTCGCCAGCCCCAGCCCCGATGCCAGCTCGGTCAGGGTGAGCGCACGCTCGGCCTCGGCCAGAAGCCCGAGCAGGCGAATACTGCGTCCCACCGCCGGGGCGGGATCCCGTGCGAGCCGGCCGTCGTCGTCGTCGGTCATGCCGGCTCCCCTCGATGGTCTCGATCAGTAGAACTCGACCGTATCGACAACCGCGCGCAACGGCTGTCCATCGATCAGGCGCGTGGCGTTCTCGGCGAAGCGACGGGCGATCCTCTCCTCTTCCCTGCTGCTCAGCGCGGCCGTGTGCGGGCTCACGAGAACGCGAGGGTGCCCCCACAGCGGCGAGTCGACGGGCAGCGGCTCGACCTCGAACACGTCGAGCGCCGCGAAACCGACCCGGCCATCGTCGAGGGCCGCGAGCAGAGCGCTCTCGTCGATGACGCTGCCGCGCCCGACGCTGGCGAGGACGACCCCCGGACGGACGGCGGCGAACATGTCCGCGCCGATGAGGTGGTGCGTCTGATCGGTCCCGGGGAGCGTCACGACGATGGCATCCACCTGCCCGACGGCCTCGGCGAGATCGTCGAGCGGTACGAGGCGGTCGACCCCCTCGACGGGCGCGCCCGAGCGGGTCGTGCCCCACACCTCGGCGCCCAGAGCGTGGAAGCGGCGAGCGCATTCGGCACCGATGCCGCCGAGCCCCACGACGAGCACGGTCATCTCGTCGATCTGGCGCATCTCCCAGCGATCGGACCAGACGCGCGCATCCTGGTCTGCCCGCAGGCGCGGCAGGCCCTTGGCCCCCGCGAGCACTCCGAACACCGCGAACTCCGCGAGCGGTCCGCCGTGCACGCCCGCACTCGTGGTGAACACGATGCGCTCGAGGGCCGTGTCGTCGAGGGCTGCCGCCTTCACCTGCCCGCCGCCACCGGCTGCCGTCGTCATGACCCACCGCAGTCCCGGGTTGGCCGCGACCGTGCGCGAGAGCGCGGCCGGTTCGACGTCGGGAATGCCGAAAAGCGCCTCGGCCGAGTCGACCATCGCCTCGAAGGCGCGCTGCTCGGTGTCGGTGCGCACGTGGGCCGGGTCACCCGACCAGTCGGCGGGGCCGCGCATGGGGCGCGTGAGAGCGGCATCGCGCACCAGCTCGAGCCGCGGCTCCAGCCGCTCGATGAGCCGGCAGTGCTCCTCCGACAGCGGAACGGCGACCACCGCGCGTAGGCTCTTGTGCGTCGACATCTTCGTCCATCCCTTCGCCGCGATCGCGGGCACCGCGAGCCGCTCGACCCCTCGGTATACGTTCACCATAGTGAACCCTGTTCAACCTGTTGTCCAGTCGATAGGATGCCGTGCATGACACCTCTCGACGACGAGACCACCACCGCCACCGTCCGACTCGGGGTATGGGGCCTCGGGGCAATGGGGGCACCGATGGCGCACCACCTGCTCGCCGCCCGCGGCTCCCTGACCGTCCACGCGCGTCGGCGACGCCCGGCGCTCATCGAGGCCGGCGCGCAGTGGGCCGAGACGGCCCGTGACCTCGCCGCCCACACCGACGCCGTGCTCGTGATGCTGCCCGACCTTCCGCAGCTCGAGGAGCACCTCGACGGGCCCGACGGGCTGCTGGCAGGCATCGGCGACCGCGATTTTCTCGTCATGATCGGCTCGACCTCGTCACCCGTGGGCGTGCGGGAGCTGTCGGACCGCCTCCCCGACGGCATCCGGGTGGTCGACTGCCCCGTCTCGGGCGGCGAGGACGGCGCGAAAGCCGGGCGACTGTCCATCATGCTCGGCGGCTCCCCCGCCGACACCGACCGGGCTGCCGCACTTCTGGCTCCGTGCGGAACGCCCGTGCGCCTCGGCCCCCTCGGCGCCGGGCAGGTGGCGAAAGCCTGCAACCAACTCGTCGTCGCCTCGACGATCCTCGCGCTCGGGGAGGCGACCGAGCTCGCCGCGCGTTCCGGCGTCGACCCCGCCACCTTGTGGGAGCTTCTGGGTGGCGGGTACGCCGGATCACGCCTGCTCGAGAGCCGTCGCGAGCGCCTCGTAACGGGCGACGACTCCCCCAGTGGCATCGCGGAGTACATGGTGAAGGACCTGCGCTTCGCGGCCGACATCGCCGCGTCCACCGACACGCGCCCCGCGCTGCTGCCGGCCCTGCGAGCCGCCTTCGACGAGATCGTCGAGCGGGGCCTGGGCGGCCGCGACATCGCCGTCACCCGCCGCTTCACGGCGGAGCGCAGCTCCGCCCCCACCCACACGGACTGACATCGGCGAGCGCCGGAGCGACCGCGAGCGACGAGCACCACGACCGACTCGTCCCCGGCGCGCAACGGATCCGCCGAGGCCTTACTCCGAGCTCACCGCGGAGGCCATCGCATCCCCCGCCTCGCGCACGATGAGGTGCATCGCCTGCACGGCGTCGTCGGCGCGACCGGCCGCGACGGCGAAGGCCACGTCTTGGTGCCACCGCACGGCGTGCGGGTTGGCGTCGTGCGGCATGAGCTCGTGTCGCGTCCGCCCCACCAGCACCGATTCGACGACCGCGCCGAGGGCGGCGAACATCGTGTTGCCGGATGCCGCGAGCACCGTGCGGTGGAAGCGGATGTCGGCCGCGAGATACTCGGCGCCGTCCGCATCGTGCTCGGTGCGCGCCATCTCCATCACCGCGGCCACCAGCACCTGGCGCTGCGCGTCGGTGGCGTGGGTCGCCGCGGCACGCGCAGCGAGGGGTTCGATCGCACCGCGGAGCTCGCTGAGCTCGCGTAACTGCGCGTGCCGGCCGGGACCGGCGAGGCGCCAGGCGATGATCTCGGGCGCGTAGACGTTCCACTGCGTCGACGGAAGCACCTCGACACCCGTCTTTCGACGCACCCGCACGAGCCCGAGCGACTGCAGCACGCGCACGGCCTCACGGCCCGCTCCGCGCGACGATCCGGGCGAGAGCTCGGCTGTGATGAGGCGCGAGCCGGCGCCCAGCTCCCCGTCGACGATCGCCGAGCCCAGGCGGTCGACGAGGGCGTCGTGCAGCGTCGACACGGCGGGACGGTCCAACGTCATTTCTCGATGATGACAGACGTGATGCGCTCCGACGGACGCATTCGTCGTGCACATCCCTGCATCTTGTGGTTTTATGTACGACAAATACCCACTGCACCATCACCCACGGCATCGCTGCCGCTCGCCGGATCAAGGACGCTCATGGCCCTCTCCCCCCACCCCTCCACGCTGGTGCTCGCCGCCGCGGAGTCCGCGACCACCGCCCCCGCCGGGCAGTTGATCACCGCCGCCCTCATCGGCATCGCCCTCATCGTGGTGCTCATCACGTGGGGCAAGCTGCACCCCTTCCTCGCCCTGACCATCGGCGGGTTCACGACGGGCGTCGTCGCCGGCATGCCCATCGCCACCTCGGTGACGAGCTTCACCGGCGGCTTCGGCTCGACCATGGGCGGCGTCGGCATCCTCATCGCCCTCGGTGCGATCTTCGGCAAGCTGCTCGCCGACTCGGGCGGCGCCGACCGCATCGTCGACACCCTCGTCGCCCGCGCGACCCCGCGCTCACTCCCCTGGGTCATGGGGTTGATCGGAGCGATCATCGGCCTGCCGATGTTCTTCGAGGTCGGTCTCGTACTGCTGGTCCCCGTCATCATCCTCGTGGCCCGCCGCTCGGGCGTCTCGCTGATGAAGATCGCGATCCCGACCCTCGCAGGCCTCTCCGCGATGCACGGCCTCGTGCCCCCGCACCCGGGGCCGCTCGCCGCCATCGACGCACTGGATGCCAACCTCGGCCTGACCCTCGCGTTCGGCGTGATCGTCGCGATCCCCGCGGTCATCGTCGCCGGCCCGTTGTTCGCCCCGATCGCCGCCCGCTGGGCCCCCGTCCCCGTGCCCGAGCTGTTCGTCTCGGCCGAGGAGAAGGGCGAAGAGCCCGCTCGCCGCCCCTCGTTCACGGCGACGCTGGCGAGCATCCTCCTGCCCGTGTTCCTCATGCTGCTGAAGGCCGTCGCCGACATCGTCGCGCCCGGCTCGACCGCCGCATGGAAGGTGGTCATCGACTTCCTCGGCCTGCCGATCATCGCGCTGCTGCTGGCCGTGCTCGTCGGCTTCGTCGTGCTCGGCCGGGGCGCCGGCTTCGACCGCGCCAAGCTGACGAGCGTCGTCGGCTCCTCTCTCGGGCCCATCGCCGGCATCCTCCTCATCGTCGGCGCGGGCGGCGGGTTCAAGCAGGTGCTCGTCGACACCGGCATCGGCAAAGTGATCGCCGATCTCGTCGCGGGCTCCAGTGTCTCCGTGCTGCTGCTGGCCTGGCTGGTCGCCGTGGTCATCCGCGTCGCGACCGGATCGGCCACCGTCGCCACGATCACCGCCGCCGGCATCCTGCAGCCGCTCACCGAGACCCTCGACGCCCCCATGACGGCGTTGCTGGTGCTCGCGATCGGCGCGGGCTCGGTGTTCCTGAGCCACGTGAACGATGCCGGCTTCTGGCTCATCAAGGAGTACTTCGGCTTGAACATCCCACAGACACTGAAAACATGGAGCGTGCTGGAGTGCGTGATCTCGGTCATGGGCCTGGCCGGCGTTCTCGCGATCAGCGTGTTCGTCTGATGGGAGAGGAAGAGAGAATCATGACGTCCCACCCCGTCCTCGTCTTCATGGGCCCCGCCGGCACCGGCAAGTCCACCGTCGCCGGCATGCTCGCCGGTCGCCTCGGCTGGGACTTCCAGGAGGGCGACGACCTGCACCCCGCCGAGAACGTGGCCAAGATGGCATCCGGTCACGCCCTCGACGACGATGACCGATGGCCGTGGCTCGATCGCGTCGCCGGCTGGATCGACGGCCAGATCGCCGCCGGACGCCCCGGCGTCATCACGTGCTCGGCCCTCAAGCGCAGCTACCGCGACGTACTGCGTCGCGACGATGTGACCTTCGTCCTGCTGATGGGCGACCCGAAGCTCGTGCTCGAACGCCTGCTGCGTCGACAGGGCCACTACATGCCGCCGTCGCTGCTGACCTCGCAGTTCGAGACCCTGGAGATCCCGGATGCCGATGAGCGCGCGATCCGCATCGACCTCGACCTCACTCCCCAGGAGCAGGTGCGAGAGGTCGTCGAGCGTCTCCAGCTCACGCACACCCCGTCCTGAAACACGCGCGGGCCGAGCCGATAAAGTGGCGGAGGCGGCCCACGTGAGCCTGCCCACACCCCTCGCACCTGAAGACGGAGCACCCATGACGTCCCACGCCTCCCCGACCGGCCCCTCGACCGACCAGGACCAGTCCCCGCATCAGGCCGCACAGGTGCACGAGGGTGCGCCCGGCATCGAAGAGGTGGACCGTCCCACCGCCGACGCCGACTCACGCCCCCAGGGCGAGGGCGACGGCCGCGCCAACATCGGCGTCGTCGGCTTGGCCGTGATGGGCTCGAACCTCGCCCGCAACCTCGCCAGCCGCGAGGGCAACACGGTCGCCATCTTCAACCGCAGCAAGGACAAGACCGAGCACGTTCTCGAGCAGCACCCCGAGGCCAACTTCGTCGCCTCGTTCTCGTACGAGGACTTCGCCGCGTCGCTGGCGAAGCCGCGTACCGCGATCATCATGGTCAAGGCCGGCCGTCCCACCGACTTCGTCATCGACGAGCTGGTGAAGGTCTTCGAACCGGGCGACATCATCGTCGACGGCGGCAACGCGCTGTTCACCGACACCATCCGCCGTGAGAAGGCCGTGCGCGACACCGGCATCAACTTCGTCGGCATGGGCGTCTCGGGCGGCGAAGAGGGTGCCCTGCGCGGCCCCTCGATCATGCCCGGCGGTTCCGACGAGGCCTGGGCCACGCTGGGCCCGATCCTGAAGTCGATCGCCGCGGTCGCCGAGGGCGAGCCCTGCGTGACGCACGTCGGCCACGACGGCGCCGGTCACTTCGTGAAGATGGTGCACAACGGCATCGAGTACGCCGACATGCAGCTGATCGCCGAGGCCTACGACCTCATCCGCCGTGCCACGGGCAAGAGCCCGGCCGAGATCGCGGACGTGTTCGCCGAGTGGAACCGCGGCGAGCTGGAGTCGTACCTCATCGAGATCACCGCCGAGGTGCTGCGCCAGACCGACGCCGACACGGGCAAGCCCCTCGTCGATGTCATCCTCGACCAGGCCGGCGCCAAGGGCACCGGCGCGTGGACCGTGCAGACGGCCCTCGACCTGGGCGTCCCCGTCTCGGGCATCGCCGAGGCCACGTTCGCCCGGTCGCTGTCGAGCCACCCCGAGCAGCGCGAGGTCTCGCGCGAGCTCCCCGGCCCCTCGGGCACCGACGTGCTCTCGGGCGAAGATGCCGACGCCTTCATCGAGCAGGTGCGCCTCGCGCTCTACGCCTCGAAGATCGTCGCCTACTCGCAGGGCTTCGACGAGATCCGCGCCGGTGCCGCCCAGTACGACTGGAGCATCGACCTGGGCGCGGTGTCGAAGATCTGGCGCGGCGGGTGCATCATCCGTGCGCAGTTCCTCAACCGCATCGCCGAGGCCTACGACGCCGAGGCCGAGCTGCCCGTGCTGCTGACCGCCCCGTACTTCGTCGAGGCCCTCGGCCGGGCGCAGGACGCATGGCGCCACATCGTGTCGCTGTCGGCGGCGAGCGGCATCCCCGCGCCCGCGTTCAGCTCGTCGTTGGCGTACTACGACGGTCTGCGTGCCGAGCGCCTGCCCGCCGCCCTGATCCAGGGCCAGCGCGACTTCTTCGGTGCACACACCTACCGTCGCATCGACAAGGAGGGCACCTTCCACACCCTGTGGTCGGGCGACCGCACCGAGATCGAAGCCGAAGACACCCACTGAGAGGTGCCCTGACGAGGCGGCGGCGAGCATGGCTCGTCGCCGCCTCGTGCGTCTATGGCCGCCCAGGCGCGTCGCGGACGTCCGCGACGTCGTCGCGAACAACCCCGGGTGCCGCGGTCGGGGTCGGCACGGGGCTCGTTCTCAGCCGTCGGATCTCCCGTTCCCAGGATTCCCATAAGGCTCGCCATAGAAAGCTCATAGATACGAGAGCACAATGAGTTCTATGACCGCGACCGCCGCCGCCCCCACCTTCACCCG
>JAKOMY010000275.1 GCA_022702225.1 Microbacteriaceae bacterium
ACTTCGTGCGATAATGAAGGCTGATGTGACCGCGGCCGCGCCGCAGGAACATCACCCAGAAGACTTCGGGCGATGACCGCCCTTCGCAGCACGAGCCGCAGGCCGGCTGCAGACCGAGTGAGTTCGCGGCCCCGCCGGGTGCGGCGCCGCATGAGATTTCGTCGGACGACGCGCGGTGTCGTCCGCCAGGGAGTACCCCGACATGGCCGATGTGACAGACGAACAGAATCCCGCCGACGAGACGGCGATCTCTCCCGAAACCGAGGCTCCTTCCTCCGACGCGACGCCCGCGGTCGACGAAGAAGAGGCAGCGGTCCAGGATGCCGAGGACGCGGCCGCCGACGACACCGAGGCGCCCGCGGTGCTGGACGTGGAGGACATCCCCGCGGCCGACGATGACGACGAGACCGCACAGGTCGCCGCCCCCGAGCAGCAGGCTGCCGAGCCCGTCCCCGCCGCGGAGATCGACGCACCGCCCGCGGACGCCGAGAGCTCGGCATCCGGTGCCGTCTCGGACGACTCCGCTCAGGCCGAGAAGACCACGGCGGAACCCGCCGCCGCTTCGGAGCAGCCCGAGGCCCCCGCCGTGCCCGAGAAGCCCGGCCGCCCGACCGCCGTGTCTCTGGGCCTGCTCCCCGCGAACTTCGTGTCGGCCGTCTCGACGGCCCTGCACTTCTACGCTCCCGCCCTCCCTCCCGTCGTCATCCGCGACGACTTCGACGACCGCGACGACGAGGGCCCCTCAGAGCGCGTCTCGGCCAACGCTCGCCGTCGCAACCGCCGCCGCGGAGGACCCAACGACAACCGCGACGAGCCCCTCGAGTCCCCGGCCGCACCTCCCGTGCGCCAGCGCGCTGTCGAGGTCATCACCGAGCCGCAGCGCATCAAGGGGTCGACGCGTCTCGAGGCCAAGAAGCAGCGTCGTCGCGACGGTCGCGAAGCCGGTCGCCGACGCCCCGTCGTCACCGAGGCCGAGTTCCTCGCCCGTCGCGAGGCCGTCGACCGCGTGATGGTCGTGCGCTCGAAGGCCGGTCGTATCCAGATCGCCGTCCTCGAAGACAACGTGCTCGTGGAGCACTACGTCGCGCGCAATCAGGACGCCTCTCTCATCGGCAACGTGTACCTCGGTCGCGTTCAGAACGTGCTGCCCAGCATGGAGGCCGCCTTCGTCGACATCGGACGCGGCCGCAATGCCGTGCTCTACTCCGGCGAGGTCGATTGGGACGGCGTCGAGACCAACAACCAGCCCCGACGCATCGAGCTCGCGCTCAAGTCGGGCGACCGCGTCCTCGTGCAGGTCACGAAGGACCCGGTGGGTCACAAGGGTGCACGACTGACGAGCCAGATCTCGCTGCCCGGCCGTTACCTCGTCTACGTGCCCAACGGCACGATGAACGGCATCTCCCGCAAGCTTCCCGACACCGAGCGTGCGCGCCTGAAGAAGATCCTCAAAGAGGTGCTGCCCGAGTCCTCCGGCGTCATCGTGCGCACCGCGGCCGAGGGCGCCACCGAGGAGCAGCTGACCCTCGACGTGCAGCGCCTCACGTCGCAGTGGGAGCACGTGTCGAGCCAGGTCAAGACCATCCAGGCCCCCGCCCTGCTGCACTCCGAGCCCGATCTTCTGGTCAAGATCGTCCGCGATGTCTTCAACGAGGACTTCACGCGCATGCTCATCCAGGGCGACGAGGCATTGCAGACCATCTCCTCGTACCTGCAGGGCGTCGCCCCCGACCTGCTCGAGCGGGTCGAGAAGTACGAGGGCGAGCAGGATCCGTTCGACGCGTTCCGGGTCACCGAGCAGATCGAGAAGGCCCTCGACCGCAAGGTCTGGCTGCCCTCCGGCGGTTCGCTCGTGATCGACCGCACCGAGGCCATGACCGTCGTCGACGTCAACACCGGCAAGTTCGTCGGCTCCGGCGGCAACCTCGAAGAGACCGTCACCAAGAACAACCTCGAAGCGGCCGAAGAGATCGTGCGCCAGCTGCGCCTGCGCGACATCGGCGGCATCATCGTGGTCGACTTCATCGACATGGTGCTCGAGTCCAACCGCGATCTCGTGCTGCGTCGTCTGATCGAATGCCTCAGCCGCGACCGCACGAAGCACCAGGTCGCCGAAGTCACTTCTCTCGGCCTCGTACAGATGACGCGGAAGAAGCTCGGCCTCGGCCTGCTCGAGACCTTCAGCGAGGCGTGCGAGGTGTGCGCCGGTCGCGGAGTCATCGTGCACCACGACCCCGTCGCGAAGCACCGTCCCGCAGGCTCCTCCAACGGCGGCGGCAACGGCAACGGCTCCTCGAACCGTCGCGGTCGAGGCTCCAACAACGGCTCCAACGGCTCCAACGGCAATGCGGCGTCCGGCGGCGGCAATGCGGCGCAGAACGGCGGCAACGGAAACGGCGGGGGAGCGGCGGCCCAGGCCGGCGGCACCCACGTGATCACCGAGGGCGTCAAGTCGGCTCTCGCGCAGATCGCGGCATCGACCGTCAAGCCCACCATCGACGACCCCTCGATCGTCGAGGCGGCGGTCGTGGCATCCGTCGAGGCCGTTCTCGATGCCAAGACCGAGGCCGCTGCCGAGGCTCCCGCGCCGGTTCGCGAGAAGCGGCCGCGCAAGAAGCGCGAGCCCAAGGCTCCGCGCACCGAGAAGGACGCCCTGCTCGAATCGGTCTTGGAGGCCCTGCCCGAACCCAAGGCTCCGGGACAGGGGCGCTCGCGCCGCCGCGTGACCACCGCCGCCCTGACCGGCACGCCGGTGAACGCGCAGCCGTCGTCCGAGTCCTGAGTTCGCTTCTGATCGTTCGAGGGGTCATCTTCTGTCGCGGAGCTCTGCTCGCAGCGGCCGAAGATGGCCCCTCACGGCTGAGGGCGCCGTTCCCGAGCCGTGATCCGCAGCCCCGAGGCTCGCAGGCGTCGCACGAGCTCCTTGCCGCCCACATGCTCGGCCCCCGCGCGAACGAGGTCGGCGTGCCGCTCGTCGGGCACGTCGTAATGATCGAGGTCGAACGCTCGGGAGGGGATTCCGGCTGCCGCGGCGAAGGCGTGGAGCTCGTCGAGATCGCTATCGCTGACCAGATGAGCCCACAGCCGTCCATGCGCGGGCCACTGCGGGTCGTCGATCAGGATTGCCATCCCGCGATCCTACGGTCGACACGCGGGTCGAATGCTTTTGCCGGATGCCGCCGGGTGAGCTAAACTTGACCCTTGGTGCGTCGCGTCCACTCCTGATAAGAGCGTGACCCCGCGGGTTCTGCCCGCCGGATCGCACCGAGACTTGGGTCTTCAGACCCTCCCGACGTCATCAGACAACCGGAGCTCCGCGCTCCCGAACGAAAACAGGTGTGAAGTGGTTTACGCAGTTGTGCGCGCCGGCGGCCGCCAGGAGAAGGTCCAGGTCGGCACGGTCGTCGTGCTCGACCGCCAGAAGGCGAAGATCGGCGAGAGCATTCAGCTGCCCGCCGTCCTGTTCGTCGACGGCGACGCGGTCACGACCGACGCCGACAAGCTCGCGAAGGTCTCGGTCACGGCCGAGGTGCTCGGCGAGGAGCGCGGTCCGAAGATCGTGATCCAGAAGTTCAAGAACAAGACCGGCTACAAGAAGCGCCAGGGACACCGTCAGGACCTCACGCGCGTCAAGATCACCGGCATCAAGTAAGAGCCAGGAGACGCAGAGATGGCACACAAAAAGGGCGCAAGCTCCACCCGTAACGGTCGTGATTCCAACGCACAGCGCCTCGGCGTGAAGCGCTTCGGCGGCCAGGTCGTCCTCGCCGGCGAGATCATCGTCCGCCAGCGCGGCACGCACTTCCACCCCGGCGCCAACGTCGGCCGTGGCGGCGACGACACGCTGTTCGCCCTGGCACCCGGCGCCGTCCAGTTCGGCGCGAAGGGCGGCCGCAAGGTCGTCAACATCGTCACCGCAGCAGCGGAGTAATTCCCGCGCTTCGGCGCACGAGGGGGTGGGCGCTGCCCACCCCCTCTTCTTTTTTCGAGTCGGCTCGGCCGGCCACACCCGGAAGGACCCGCCATGGTCACCTTCGTCGACCGCGTGACCCTGCACCTGCGTGCGGGAAAGGGCGGCAACGGCTGCGTCTCGGTGCGCCGTGAGAAGTTCAAGCCGCTGGCCGGTCCCGACGGCGGCAACGGGGGCAGCGGCGGCGACGTCGTGCTCGTCGCCGACCCGCAGACGACCACCCTGCTCTCGTACCACCACTCGCCGCACCGCTCCGCGGGCAACGGCGGGTTCGGCATGGGCGACCACCGCTCCGGCGCCCTGGGCGAGGACCAGGAGCTCCCGGTGCCGCTCGGCACCGTCGTGAAGGATCTCGACGGCAACGTCCTCGTCGACATGCTCACCCCCGGCATGCGCTTCGTCGCCGCGCCGGGTGGACTCGGCGGCCTCGGCAACGCGGCACTCGCCTCTCCGAAACGCAAGGCCCCCGGCTTCGCTCTGCTCGGCACTCCCGGTTACGAGGGCGATGTCGTCCTCGAGCTCAAGACCGTCGCCGATGTGGCATTGGTCGGCTTCCCTTCGGCGGGCAAGTCGAGCCTGATCGCCGCGGTGTCGGCCGCGCGCCCCAAGATCGCCGACTACCCGTTCACGACGCTGCACCCGAACCTGGGCGTCGTGCAGGCGGGCGACGCCCGCTTCACGATCGCCGACGTCCCCGGCCTCATCGAGGGCGCGAGCGAGGGCAAGGGTCTGGGTCTGGAGTTCCTGCGTCACGTCGAGCGCTGCACGGCCCTCGTCCACGTGCTCGACTGCGCCACGCTCGACCCGGGCCGTGACCCGCTGAGCGACCTCGACATCATCCTGGCCGAGCTCGCCGCGTACCCGGTTCCCGACGGGCAGATCCCGCTGCTCGACCGACCCCAGATCATCGCGCTGAACAAGGTCGACGTCCCCGAGGCGCACGAGCTGGCCGACTTCGTGCGGCCCGACCTCGAGGCCCGCGGCTTCCGCGTGTTCGAGATCTCGACCGTCAGTCGCGCCGGGCTCCGCGAGCTCACCTTCGCTCTCGGCGAGATCGTCGAGCAGCACCGTCTCGCCACGATCGATCAGGCTCCCGCCGAGCGCGTCGTCATCCGGCCACGCGGCGCGGAGAAGGACTTCACGATCAAGGTCGAGGGCGGCACCTACGGTCCGGTGTACCGCATCCTCGGCGACAAGCCGGTCAAGTGGGTCCAGCAGACCGATTTCCAGAACGAGGAGGCTGTGGGCTACCTCGCCGACCGCCTCGCGCGCCTGGGCGTCGAGGACGGCTTGTTCCGTGCCGGCGCGGTCGCCGGTGCGACCGTCGTCATCGGTCCGGGCGACGGCATCGTCTTCGACTGGGAGCCCACCCTGACCTCGGCCGCCGAGCTCATGACGGCCCCGCGCGGCACCGACCCCCGTCTCGTGCAGAACTCGCGTCGGACCTCCTCCGAGCGTCGCGCCGAGTATCACGAGCGCATGGATGCCAAGGCCGACGCCCGAGCCGAGCTCGAGGCCGAACGCCGCGCGGCGCGTGCCGTGGGCATCTCTCCCGACGGTGATTCGTCCCCGCTCTCGCCCGAGGACGAGGACCGGTGACCGCGACGACGCGCGCCGACATCCCCGGCGCCGCTCGCGTCGTGGTGAAGGTCGGTTCGTCGTCGATCAGCGGTGACGGCGCGCACCGCATCGACACGATCGTCGAGGCACTCTCGCGCGCTCACGCCGCGGGTACCGAGGTCGTCCTCGTGTCGTCGGGGGCGATCGCGACCGCTCTTCCGCTCCTCGACCTTCAGGGTCGCCCGAACGACCTCGCCACCCAGCAGGCCGCCGCGGCGGTCGGACAGAACGTCCTCATGTGGCGGTATCAGACCTCGCTCGACCGCTTCGGTCTGCTCGCGGGGCAGGTGCTGCTCACCGCGGGCGATCTCGAGAACGCCACCCACCGCTCGAACGCGCGCCGCGCCATGGAGCGGTTGCTGGGGCTCGGAATCCTGCCCATCGTCAACGAGAACGACACCGTGGCCACCCACGAGATCCGTTTCGGCGACAACGATCGGCTGGCCGCTCTCGTGGCGCAGCTGATCGGGGCGGACGTGCTCGTCCTGCTCAGCGACATCGAGACGCTCTTCACCCTCCCGCCCAGCGAGCCGGGTGCACGTCCCATCACCGACGTCGCCTGGGGCGACGACCTGTCGGACTTCGAGTTCGGCGCGGGCGTCGTCAACGGCGTGGGCACCGGGGGAGCGGCCACCAAGGCCTCCGCGGCCAAGCTCGCCTCGACCGCGGGCGTGGGCGTCCTCGTCACGAGCGCCGACCTTGTGGCATCCGCTCTCTCGGGGGAGTCGGTGGGCACCTGGTTCGCCCCCAACCCCGACCCCGTGACCCTGTCCACCGGTCCCGTGGGCGCCCTGACGCGCGCCGGTACACTGAGCGCATGACCGTGATCGCCGCCTCCGTGGACGAGCGCCTGCGTCTGGCCAAAGACGCGGCGCGCGAGATCGGGCTCCTCGACTCCGCTCGAAAAAGCGCGCTCCTGCACGCGATGGCCGACCTTCTCGAGGCGTCGTCCGCCGAGATCGTCGCCGCCAACGCCGAGGACCTCGAAAGAGGGCGGGAAGATCGCATCGGCGAGGCGCTCCTGGACCGCCTCCGTCTCGACGACACGCGCGTGTCGGCCCTGGCCGCTGCGGTTCGCGACGTAGCTGAGCTCCCCGACCCGGTCGGTCGCGTGCTCGACAGCCGGACCCTCCCCAACGGCCTCTCGCTCGAGAAGGTCGCCGTTCCCTTCGGCGTCGTCGGGTCCATCTACGAGGCCCGACCCAACGTCACCGTCGACATCGCCTCGCTGGCGCTGCGCTCCGGCAATGCCGTCGTGCTGCGCGGAGGGTCGGCAGCGCAGAGCAGCAACGCGACGCTCGTGCGCATCATGCGCGACGCGCTGGCGAGCCAAGGCGTGAGCCCCGAGGCCATCCAGAGCGTCGACGATTTCGGTCGCGACGGCGCGAAGGCCCTCATGAACGCCCGAGGCCTGGTCGACGTGCTCGTTCCGCGCGGCAGCGCCGGACTCATCGAGACCGTCGTCACCGAGTCCACCGTGCCCGTCATCGAGACCGGTGCAGGCGTCGTGCACGTCTACCTGGACGCGACCGCCCGCGACGACTGGGCCCGCGACATCGTGCTCAACGCGAAGACGCAGCGCCCGAGCGTGTGCAATGCCGTCGAGACGGTGCTCGTGCACCGTGCGGCGGCCGGTCGACTGCTGCCGGAGCTGCTGGCGTCCCTGGCCGACGCCGGCGTGACCGTGCACGGCGACGACGACACGCGTGCGCACGATGCGCGCGTCGTCGCGGCGACCGACGACGACTGGTCGCGCGAGTACGGCACCCTCGACCTCGCGGTCCGTGTCGTCGACGACCTCGACGAGGCGTTGGCGCACATCCGCCGGTACTCGACGCACCACACCGAGTCGATCATCACCGCCGACCCCGCGGCGGCCGACCGCTTTCTCGCCGAGGTCGACTCTGCGGTGGTGCTGGTGAACGCCTCGACGCGTTTCACCGACGGAGGCGAGTTCGGCTTCGGCGCCGAGGTCGGCATCTCCACGCAGAAACTCCACGCCCGCGGACCCATGGGCCTCGCCGAGCTGACGAGCACCAAGTGGCTCGGGCGCGGCGACGGCCAGGTACGCGCCTGACCGCCTAAAATGGGACGCGCGCCTCGCGCAGACCTCTGATCGGAGCACTGATGACTTTCGTCGCACTTCTGGCCCACGCCGCAGAAGAAGGCGCCCACCACGGCGGCAACGTCCAGGCCCAGACCTTCTGGTATGGCGCCGTGGCGTTCCTGGTTTTCGTCGCCCTGAGCCTCGTGACGCTGTCGTACCGCAACGTGTCGAACCGTCACGCGCACAAGGCGGCGGCGTACACCCAGAAGCACGGGACGCCCACCCCCGAGGCGCACGGCCACTGAGGCCCACCGTATGTCGGTGACGCGCGCCCCTCGCATCGGGGTCATGGGTGGGACGTTCGATCCCATCCATCACGGTCACCTGGTCGCTGCCAGCGAGGTCGCTCAATCGTTCGACCTCGACGAGGTCGTCTTCGTTCCAACGGGTCGCCCGTGGCAGAAGGACGACGTCACCGAGAGCGAGCACCGCTACCTCATGACGGTGATCGCCACGGCATCCAATCCGCAGTTCACCGTGAGTCGCGTCGACATCGATCGCGCGGGACCCACGTACACGATCGACACCCTGCGCGACCTGCAGGAGCAGCGCCCCGGTGCGGAGTTGTTCTTCATCACCGGCGCCGACGCGGTCGCCCAGATCCTCAGCTGGCGCAATCACCAGGAGCTGTGGGATCTCGCGCACTTCGTCGCCGTCTCGCGACCCGGCCACGTCCTCACCACCGAGGGCCTTCCCGCCGAGAACGTGAGCCAGCTGGAGATCCCCGCCCTGTCGATCTCGTCCACAGACTGCCGCGCCCGTGTGCGCCGGGGCCACCCCGTGTGGTACCTCGTGCCCGACGGCGTCGTGCAGTACATCGCGAAGCACCACCTCTACCGGAGCACAGCATGAGCACTCCCGAGAACCCCGAGACTCCCGCGCTGACCCGTCGTCAGCTGCGCGAGCTCCGCCAGACCGGCGCGACGCCCATCATCGTCCCGCAGCGCGAGGGCGAGACTCCGGATGCCGAAACCCCGGCCGCCGCGGCCGGAGCCCCCGAGTCGGTGGTCGTCGATCGCGTTCCCGAGCCCGCTGCGGCGCAGGAGCCCCCGGTCGAGCCATCCGCGGTCGAGGAGTCCTCCACCGAGACGGAGCAGGAGCATCAGCCCGCCGTCTCGGAAGAGCCGACGCCCGCCGCCACGCGCGATGAGCCCTTCGCCCCTGCCCTGCGCCCGGGCTCCTTCGACGGAGGTTTCGGCGATGGCGACTTCGGTGTCACCGGCCTGACCCGTCGTCAGGTGCGCGCGCAGGAGAAGATCCGGACCGCCGCGGTACCCGTGATCAGCTCCGACCTCCAGTCGTCGATGTCCCACCAGAGCGCCGCGCCGGAGCCGCAGGTCGAGGACGAGTCCGCCCAGCCCGCCATCTTCCGTCCGGCAGCGCCAGACGCCGCCGACGCTCCGACGGCCGCGGACGCCGGTCCCGGCGCCTCCGTGGTGAACCCCGCCCTCGGTTCCGAGCTGCTCGACGGGGCGACGCCCGAGGTCACGCTGCCCGACTCGTTCGACCAGCTCCTTTCGCGCAACACCGCCGCCAGCGGTGCGGTGTCGACCCCCAACGCGCTCATTCTGTCGCAGACCCCCGCCGGCGTTCCGCTGGTCGGCCCCGTCACCGCGACCGGCGAGGTCATGATCACCGGCACCTTCGAGCTGCCCGAGGGCCTGGGCTCGGTCGGACACGCACCCGGCACCACCGACGGCCGTGACGCCGACGCGGTGCTTCTCGACGGCGAGCTTCCGCCCGCCTCGTCACCCACCCCGATCGCTGCAAGTGCCGCGATCAGCACGGTCAAGCAGCCCGGCGAGATCATTCGTCCGCCGGCGCCCGAGAAGGGCAGCAAGCTCCTCATCGGGCTCATCATCACGACCGGTGCTCTCTTCCTGGCGGTGGCCGTCACTCTCGGCCTCGCCTTCACGACAGGAGTCTTCCGATGACAGCCACCGACAACGGTCGCGAGATGGCGCAGATCGCCGCCCTCGCCGCCGACGCGAAGGGCGGCGACGATATCGTCGCCCTCGACGTCTCCGAGCCGCTTCCGCTCGTCGACATCTTCCTCCTCGTCACCGGTCGCAACGAGCGCAACGTCGCCGCGATCGCCGACGAGATCGAAGAGAAGCTCCTCGAGCACGGGCACAAGCGCGTTCGTCGCGAGGGTCGACAGGAATCCCGCTGGGTCCTGCTCGACTTCGGAGACCTCGTCGTCCACGTCTTCCACGAGGAAGAGCGCGTCTACTACGGCCTGGAGCGCCTCTGGAAGGACTGCCCGGTCGTTCCGATCGAGCTGCCCACGCCGGCCCACGCCGCCGACTAACACCGATCGCGTCAGCGCCCTCTGCCCGATGGCAGGGGGCGTTCTCGTTCGTACGCCGGATTCATAGACGCCAGAGCGCATGCTGGGTCGGTGTCACCGACCTCGCACCGCGTCCGCCGCAACCGTCGCCGGCTCCTGCTCATCGTCGCCGCCATCGTCACCACGGCCGTCGTCGGCACCGTGGCCTTCGTCGCCGTCAACCTCGTCGGGGCGGCCGATGGCATCCATCATTCCGATGCGGTCCTGCCGACCGCCGCACCGGGCATCGCCCAGGACGAGGGAGAGCAGAACATCCTCATCATGGGGCTCGACAGCCGCGTGGACGAGGACGGGAAGCCGTACCCGCAGGAGATCTACGACGCGATCCACGCGGAGGACGCCTCGGTCGGCGGGTACAACACGAACGTGCTGATGTACGTGCACATCCCCGCCGGTGGCGGACAAGCGGTCGCCGT
>JAKOMY010000278.1 GCA_022702225.1 Microbacteriaceae bacterium
TCGCCCAGACGGGGACCGTCGGCGTGACGGGCGTGGCCACCGGGCCCAGCGGCGAGAAGCTCGACGCGCGCCTGACGGTGATCGTCACCGCGGCGTCGGAGCGCAACGTCGCCCCGCAGAGCCAGCCCTCAGCGACCTTCACCGAGAGCTCCCAGTACGGGGTGGGCAACACCATCAATGGCAGCTCCACCGACAAGGGGTGGTCGAACTGGCGTTCGGGCACGAAGAACGAGCAGGACACGCTGAGCTACGCCCTGAAGCAGCGCGAGACGCTCACCCACGTCGCCGTGCAGTTCTACCGCGACGGCAACACCATGAGCTGGCCCGCGACCCTGCGGGTGGACCGTCGCGTGAGCGGCGGGGACTGGATCCAGGGCGATCTGGTGACCGTGCCCACCCCCTCGAGCGGTGCGCCGAAGGTCGATGTGCCGGTCGCCGGCGCTGCCGACGAGGTCCGCGTGGTCATGAACGCCCGTTCGCAGACGCACATGATCGTGTCCGAGGTCGAGATCTTCGCGGCGGCCCCGGCTCCCGCGGGGATCGCCGATCTCGCCCGCCTCACCGTAGGTGACACGCCGGTCGAGGGGTTCGCCCCCGACGTGCTCGATTACACCGTCTCGTCGACGGGTGCGACCTGGCCGGCCCTGCACGCCCTGGCCGTCGACGAGGACGCGAGCGTCGTCATCACCCAGCCCGGTGCGTCCGAGTCGGCCGACACGGCACGGGTGGCGGCGCTCGCCGCGACCGGCGGCGTCGGAACCGTGCAGGTCACGGCCCCCGACGGCACCTCGCGCACCTACTCGGTCACCGTGAACCGGACCGTCGGCGTCACCAGCGTCACGGTGACGGGCGAGCCCCGCGTGGGCTCCACCCTGCGGGCGACGGTCGTGACCGATCCGGCCGAGGCGGCCGCGGCGTACTCGTGGATGCGCGACGGCGTCGCCATAGACGGTGCCACCGCCGACAGCTACGCGCTGACGGCGGCCGACGATGGGCGTCAGATCACCGTCGAGGCGACCGCGACGGCGGCCGGCTTCGCGGCGGGCACCGCTCGATCGGCGGCGGTCGTCCCCACGGCGGCGGTGTCCGACCCGGGGACCGGCGGCGGAACGGACGGCGGATCGGGAACCCCGGGCGCCGGTACCGGCTCCACCGGACCGGGTGCCGGAGCCGGCAACGGCTCGCCGGCGAGCTCCGCAAACACCGGAGCGGGCTCTGCGGCGAACGGGCGCGACCTGGCCACCACCGGCCAGAACACCGAAGGCGTGCTCGTCCTGAGCATCGGCGCGCTCGTCCTGCTCCTGCTCGGAGCCGGGGCGGTCGTGCTGCGGCGTCGCCGCTCTCACGTGTGACTCTCTGAAACCGAAGGCCGTGTCGGTCGCCTCCCCGCGACCGGCACGGCCTTCGGCGTCGCCGAGGGGCCGGGGTGCCGGCATCCCTTCCCCTTCGCGCACATCCGTGCAACCCCGAGCCGTGCGGCCCCGACCCGGGGGAGGATGGATGCATCCGCATCGACCCTCCTGAGGAGAACCATGCACGTCAATGCCTACGCGGCGTCGTCCGCGACCTCGCCCCTCGAGCCCACGACCATCGAGCGTCGTGACGTCGGCCCGAAGGACGTCCTGATCGACATCGCCTACGCCGGCATCTGCCACTCCGACATCCACACCATCCGCGGCGAGTGGGGCGACGTCCCCTACCCGCTGACCGTGGGCCACGAGATCGTCGGCACGGTCGCCGAGGTCGGTTCCGAGGTCACCAGCCACAAGGTCGGCGATCGCGTCGGCGTCGGCTGCATGGTCAACTCGTGCCGCGAATGCGAGAACTGCCTCGCGGGCGAGGAGCAGTACTGCGAGAAGGGCAACATCGGCACCTACGGGGCCAAGGACGTCGACGGCACGATCACCCAGGGCGGCTACAGCGAGAAGATCGTCGTCGACGAGCACTTCGTGTTGCGCGTTCCCGAGTCGATCCCCTACGACAAGGCCGCCCCGCTGCTGTGCGCCGGCATCACGACCTACTCGCCCCTGAACCACTGGAACGCGGGCCCCGGCAAGAAGGTCGCCGTCGTCGGTCTCGGCGGTCTCGGTCACATGGCCGTCAAGATCGCCCACGCCATGGGCGCCGAAGTCACCGTGCTCTCGCAGACGCTCAGCAAGAAGGACGACGGCCTGAAGATGGGCGCCGACCACTACTACGCGACGAAGGACGAAGAGACCTTCGACAAGCTCAAGAAGAACTTCGACCTCATCATCAACACCGTCAGCGCCCCGCTCGACCTCAAGCAGTACCTGGGCCTTCTCGCCCTCAACGGCACGATGGTCAACGTCGGCGCCCCGCCCGAGCCGCTGCCCATCCAGGTCTTCACCCTGTTCACCAACCGCCGTTCGTTCGCCGGTTCGTCGATCGGCGGCATCCGCGAGACCCAGGAGATGCTCGACTTCTGCGCCGAGAACGGCATCGCGCCCGAGACCGAGCTCATCTCGGCCGACCAGATCAACGAGGCCTACGAGCGCGTGCT
>JAKOMY010000402.1 GCA_022702225.1 Microbacteriaceae bacterium
CGACGACGACATGACCGTGTTCAGCGACCAGCGTCAGAAGCGCGTCAAGATCACCGCGTGGATCGTGATCGGCGCGCTGATCCTCACCGGCGGCGGTGCGACGGTGATCTCGCTCATCCTCGGCTGACGCTTCCGTTCGTCGCGAGCGAGCGCCGGGAGCCGCGCATGGTCGTGTCATGGCGACGCTGAACCCGGATGAGGTTAGACAGGGTTCGCGCGCGCGGATCGACCACGTCGCGGATGCCGTTCCCGAGAGCGTTGAGCGTGACGACGGCGAGGATGATGGCGACACCGGGAGCGATAACGAAGGTCGGAGCGATCACCAGGTACGGTCGGGCTTCCGCGATCATGTTGCCCCACGTCGGGGTCGGCGGCTGCACGCCCATCCCGAGGAAACTCAACGTTCCGTCGAGCAGCAGCGCCGCAGCGAACACGAGGACAGCCTGAACGAGGATGATCGGCAGCGCATTCGGCAGGATGTGGACGAGCAGGATCTTCCACCCCGCCATGCCAGCCGACCGGGCGGCCGTGATGTACCCACGCGTCGCCAGACTGAGCACGCGGCTGCGTACCACGCGTGCGATCAACGGGGTGAAGACGACCGTCAGCGCGATGACCTCGCTCACCTCGCCGGGGCCGATCGCCGTGACGAGTGCGATTGACAGAACGATCCCCGGGAACGCCATCAGCGCGTCCATCGCCCTCATCAAGACGGCCCCCGCGGCACTCGCGTAACCACTGACCATTCCGATGGCGGAGCCCACGACGCTCGCCGCGAGCGCGATGATGGCGGCGATGCTGAGAGAGACCCGGCCGGCAGCCAGGACCCGCGCAAGGATGTCACGGCCGAATGCATCCGTTCCGAGAACTCCGCCGGGGCCCGGCGGCAGAAGGCGTCGAAGGGGATCTTGGGCGAACGCGTCGGCCGAGAACGCCGGCCCCAGTACGCAGACGAGCAAGATGACGACGAGAACAGTCATCCAGACCACCAGTTCGCGGTGCGCCCGGGCGAAGGAACGAATGCGGTCCATCATGAGACTCTCACCTTCGGATCGGCGAACATGTACGCCAGGTCGACGAGGAAGTTGATCAGGACGAACATCACGGCCACGATGATCGTGACTCCTTGGATGATCGCGTAGTCGCGGGTGCCGACGGCCTGATTGAGCAGGGACCCCAGTCCGGGGATGACGAAGATCGTCTCGAGCACGACGACCCCTCCCAGAAGCGTGCCGAGATTGAGTCCCACGACGGTCATCGCCGGGAGCGCCGCGTTCGGCAGGACGTGCCGGACGAGGACGACCCGTTCGCGCAGACCCTTAGCCCGCGCGGTGCGCAGATAGAGGTGCAGCATCTCGCCGATGACGCTCTCACGGAGATTCAACGAGAACACGGCGACCTGATTGATCATGAGCACGATCACCGGCAGAGCGAGGAACCGGATCGCGCCCAGCGGATCGGAGAAAGGGTCCGCGTATCCGCTTACCGGCAGGAGCCGGAGCTGAACGGCGAAGAAGAGCGTGAGGATCAGGGCGATCCAGAACTCTGGAACCGCGACCGCGACCGCGTTCGTCCGGTTCACGACTCGTGCCAGCAGTCCACCCGGGTGAAGCGCGGTGGCCACCGTGAGCGGCACGGCAACCGCCACGCTCAGCACCGTGGCGGTGAGAGCCAGCACGAGAGTCGGAGGGAGCGAGGCCAGGATGATCGGCAACGCGGGAGAGTTGAAGGTCGTCGATGTTCCGAAGTCGCCTGTCGCGAGACCGCCGAGGAACTGCAGATACTGCAGCCAGAGCGGCGCATCCAGGCCGAGCGTCTGCCGCAGCGCGTCGATCTGCGCTTGCGTCGCCTGGTCGCCGGCGATCGCGATGGCCGGGTCCCCAGGGATGATGCGCACGATGAAGAAGATCGCCGTCGCCACGAGGATGAGCACGATGACGAGATCGCGCAGCCTGCGGAGAATGAGAGGGAGCATGAGCCAGGGCTTTCGGGGGAGGGTGGCGGGGCGCCGAAGCGCCCCGCCACCGATGGGCGATTACGGCGTGAGCCAGGAGTTCCAGAGCACGAGAGCGAAGTTGTCGAAGCCCTCGAGCTTTGCTGACGTCGCCGTGTACTGGTGGCTGCCGTAGATGACGATCGAGGGGATCTCGTCCCACACGAAGGCCTGAATCTCTTTCACAGCGGCCGCCGCCGCGTCGGCGTCTGCTGACGCGTTGTATGCCGACATCAACGAATCGAGTCGATCGCTCCGGTACTTCGCGATGTACCCCGACTGGAGCCAGTTGATCTGCGATGGAGTCGACAGCGCTCCGTTGATGAAGGTCAGGCTCAGGTCCCAGCTGCCGGGCTTCTGGGTGGCCGTCGCACGGACGGTCGCCGTGTCGAAAGACTCCAGCTGGACATCGATGCCGATTCCGGACAGCTCGTCCTGGATGACCGTGGCCCAGGCCGCGAAAGGCTGGGTGTTGGGCACGAGCATCCGAACGGTGTCGACGCCCGCTTGAGCGAACAGGCGGCGCGCGGCCTCGGGGTCGTGCTCGGCATACACGTCCTCGCCGGCATCGCTGTACATCGGCGCATTGTCGGGACTCGCGAAAGCACCGCTGTCGACGAGGAGTTCCCCGGCGGCGCCGGACGCCGCCGCGAGCGCCTTCTTGTCCAGGAGCAGGTTCAGGGCGCGACGGGCATCGATGCTGGCGAAAGCGGAGGCGGGGTCGTGGTTCAGGACGACGGTGTTCACGACGCCACCGGAAGCCGGAGCCACCCGAAGCGAAGGATCAGCGGACAGGACGGCGTACTGGTCGTTGCTCGGCATGGAGACCTGCCACTGTCCCGTGGTGAGGCCGTTGACCACGGTGCTGTCCTCGGAGACGAAGCGATACTGGATGCCGTCCAGGTAGGCGTGCTTCGCACCCGCGTAGCCACCCCAGTCCTGCTCCGCGCGGCTGACGTATCCGTCGAAGCGCGTCAGGTCGACCTTCTGACCCGGAACGTAGTCCGAGAGCTCGTACGGTCCCGTACCGATCAGCTGGTCCGCGGAAAGCGCCTTTCCGCCGGAGGCTTCGACCACCGCCGCAGGCATGATGAACGCCGCGGGGCTGGCCAACTCACTGAGCAGGCCGTAACGGGGCGCGGTCAGCGCGATGACGACGGTGGACGAATCCGGTGCCGACACGGAGGAGACGGTCGGGGCGATCAGCAGGCCGATCGCATTCGTCGCGAGGAAGCGTTGCAGACTCGCGACCACGTCGGCCGCCTGGAGCGCGGTGCCGTCGTGGAAGGTGACACCCTGCCGCAGCGTGAGCGTGTAGGTAAGGCCGTCCGCGCTGGTGTCGTAGGCATCGACGAGCATCGGACGCGGGGTGTACGTGGCATCCAGGGCGAAGAGCGACTCGAACACCTCGACCCCCATGAACTGCGTCACCTGCAGGCTGCTCACCGACATGTCGAGGGTGCCGGGGTCGGAGTTCAGGGTGACGGTAGCGATTCCGCCCTGAACGGGTTCTGCGGAGGGGGTCGAAGCGCCGGGAGCATCGACGGCGGGCGCACAGGCAGCGAAGACGAGCGTCGCGGCGACGGCTGTCGCGATCGCAACGACTGCCCGCCGCCGGTGTCGGGTGATGGACATGGATGGGCCTCTCGAGGATCAGTCGGTGATGCGGGTTACGGAGGTGGCGCGAGGATGGAACGGATCGAGATTCGCGGCGAGGAGGCGAGCGGTGTAGTCGTGATCCGGTGCGGTCATCACGTGTTCCGCGTCGCCCACCTCGACGAGGCGGCCTCGGTACATCACCCCGACCCGGTCGGCGATCGCGGTGATGAGGCTGAGGTTGTGGGTGATCATGACGACGGTCAGGCCCAGATCGCGCTGCAACTCGAGCAGGAGGTTCACGATCTGCCCCTGGACGGACACGTCCAGAGCGCTCGTCGGCTCGTCGGCGACGATCATTCGCGGATTCGGCGCGACGGCGCGAGCGATGGCGACGCGCTGGCGCTGGCCTCCCGACAGCTCGGCAGCGTGCTTGCGGGCGACGGTCGTCGGCAGGCCCACCGCGTCGAGCATCTCCCGTACGCGTGTCTCGACGCCGCGCCGATCGAGGTCGGTGAGTTCGCGAAGCGGCTCGGCGATGGCATCCCGGATGCTCTGACGCGGGTCGATGGATCCTTGCGGGTCCTGGAAAACGGCCTGCACCTCTCGTCGTAGAGCACGCTGGGCGCGATGACCGCGGCGGCTCGAGTGGGGGATACCGTCGAGACTGACCGTCGACCCCGCATCCGGGCGCTCCAGATCGAGCATGATCCGGCCGATCGTGCTCTTTCCCGAGCCTGACTCGCCCACGAGACCGAAGAGTTCGCCGCGGTGGATGTCGAGGTCGAGGTCGATCACCGCCCGCGTCCCTCCGCCCGTGGACCGCGTGAACGGACCGCGGGACACGGCCCCGTACGTCTTGTTCACACCACGCAGCGAAAGGTGGACCTCACGCTCTCGCACGACGCGAGTGAGGGGCTCCGTCTCCACACGGCCTGTCAGCGCGCCGATCAGCTCGGGGGTCCATTGCTCGACGGGCGCCCAGCTGCGGATCATGTGCGCACCACCGTCGGCAGACAGAAGCACCGGAGGCGGCTCCACGAGACACCGCGGGGTGGCGAGAGCATTGCGGGGCGCGAAGCGGTCGCCCAGCGGACGCTGCCCGGGCGTGGGGACACTGCCGGGAATCGTTCGCATCCTTCCCGCGAGACGCTCCCCCGGTCGGGGGACGCACTCGAGAAGCGCCTTCGTGTACGGGTGCTGGGGTCGATGCAGCATCTGCTGCGCCTCTCCGCACTCGACGACCTGCCCCGCATAGAGGACGGCGATGCGGTGAGCGATCTCCGCCGCCACGCCCATGTCGTGGGTGATGAGGACGATCGCCATGCCGCGCTCGGCTTGGAGCCGGCGCAGCAGGTCGAGAATCTCGGCCTGCACGGTCACGTCGAGCGCGGTGGTCGGTTCGTCGGCGATCAGCAGTTCGGGATCGCCCATCAGAGCCATCGCGATCATGACGCGCTGCTGCATCCCACCGGAGAGCTGGTGCGGGTACTTGCGCATGACCGTGGCGGGGTCGACGATCCCGACCTCGGTGAGGAGCCCGAGAGCCTTCTCGTGCGCCGCGATCAGCCGGGCTCGGGCGTTGCGGACCCGCGGCGTCGCATCCGAGGCGCGGTACGCCTCCTCGAGCTGATCGCCGATGCGCTGCGACGGGTTCAGAGCCTCCATCGCTTCCTGGAAGACCACGCCGACCTTTGTTCCGCGTATCGCGCTCATCGCCGTCTGGCCGAGAGGGACGACGTCGACGCCCGAGATCTCCGCGCGGCCCGTGAGCGACACCGACGAGGTGAAATCCAGCAGACGAAGGGCGGCGAGCATCGTGACGCTCTTGCCGGAGCCGGACTCACCGACGACGCACAGGGTCTCTCCCCGCTCAACGGCCAACGTGATGCCGTCGGCCAGCACGACGGGTCCATCCGCCGTCTGCACGCTCACCGTGAAGTCGTCGAGTCGTAGGGCGCTCATCGTGCCGCCTCTTCCCATTCGGCGTCGAGGGTGCGGGCCGACGCAACGCGCTGGAAGGCCTCGCCGTATGCTGCGACGACGTTCTCGAGGTCGAGCGCCGTCAGCGCGGTCGAGAGGTTGATCATGCCCCGGGGCGTCGTGTAGACCCCGCCGACCATGAGAGCGAGATGAAGAGCCGAGCGGGTGTGGGGTGCGCGACGCGCGTGCTGAGGTGACGTGACGCTCCCGCTTCCCGGGTGGACGCACAGGATCGATCCGGCACGGGTCACCGTGACGGGGAGTCCGGCCGCATCGCCGGCGGATCCGATCGCGGACGCGAGATGCGTCGCATCCGTATTGAGCCGACGGATGGATGCCGCATCGAGGCGCCGCAATGATGCGAGACCGGCGGCCGAGGCGGCCACGTTGCCGTTGAAGGTGCCCGCGTGATCGAGACGCTTCGCCACCAGCGGCGACGTCAGCTGGAGGAGACTCTCGCGGCCTCCGACGGCCCCGATCGGCAGCCCCCCACCGATGATCTTGGCCAGCGTGATCAGGTCGGGTTCGAGACCGAGCTCGTGAGCCATGCCGCGCGGGGCGTTACGCAGCGACTGGATCTCGTCCACGACGAAAACCGCCCCCACCTCGCGACAACGACGCTGAACCGCTCGGAGGAACGCCGGATCGCCGGCGATGACTCCCCCCGCCCCCAGGAAGGGCTCCATGAAGACGGCGGCCGTCGCCGTGGTGATCGTCCGCTGCAGTGCCTCGACGTCGTTGTATGGCGTGAGCACGACCTCGGGCTCGCCGGGCGTAAAGGGGGCGACGGCGCCGTGATAGGAGCCCTCGGCGACGGTGAGGCTGCGGCGGCCCGTGTGCCAGCGGGCCAGTCGAAGCGCCAGCGCCGAGGCCTCCGAGCCGGAGTTCGTGAACCGCAGGAGCTCGATCGCGGGGACTCTCGCGACGATCTCCTCCGCGAGGAGGATCTGGCTCTCGTGCAGAGCGGGAAACACCGTTCCGCGCCGTAGCGCGGAACCGGCGGCTTCTCGTGCTTCCGGCTGGGCATTGCCGTGGATCAACGAGGTGTAGTTGTTGACGACGTCGATGTAGCCCAGACCGTCGACGTCGACCAGCTCGGCGCCCGACCCGCTTTCGATCACGGTGGGAAACGGCCAGTAGTGCGTCACGGCGCGCGTCTCCGCGCCGGGCATCGATGCACGAGCGCGGGCGAACAGGGCCGCAGACGTCGGGCGCGGTCGACGATAGTCGGCGACCAACTCGGCGGGGAGGGCGTGAGCGGCATCCCCGCCGGCGGCGGGAGAGGTTGCGGCGGAGGCGGGCATAACGACCTTTTCATCGACTCTCTTGATTCAGGAACAAGATGCCATTGTTCACTGGACAAGAGGATTTCCCACCCGTAACGAGCATGTTTCGCTTCGCCGAGAATCGCCCGTCGCAGTCGATAGGCTCGTCAACATTCGACGGACGGGGAGCCATGCCGAGGAAACCAAAGGGCAACGAGAACCTTTCTCTCGAGGCGGTCGTCGAGGAAGCGACGGCGTTCATCGACGAGAACGGTCTGGAGGCGCTGACCATGCGCGCTCTCGCCGACCGCATGCAGGTGTACCCCACGTCTCTGTACTGGTACGTGGGGTCGAAGAGCCGTCTGATCTCCCTCGCCGCGGCCCGGTTGTTCGCCGAGGTGTCCGTGCGCGCCGACGACGGCATCTCCTGGCAGTCCTGGCTGCGCAGCACGGCATGGGCCATCCGCGACGCGATGCACGCCCACCCGAACTTCGCGCCAGTGTTGGGATCGCAGATCACCGTCGACCTGACGGCCGCCACCGACTACCTCGAATCCCTACTGCGCATCCTCCGCAAGGCCGGCTTCCAGGGGGATGCCGTCGTGCATGCGGCGAACGCCTTCAACGCCTCCGTCCTGGGATGGGTGTGCGTCGAGCTCTCGACCGAGCCCGCCGATGCCGGGCGTGACGCGGGGTGGAAGGACTCCTTCGCCGCACGCCTCGCCGACCTGCCCGCCGCCTCGCATCCGACGATCGCCGAACATCTTCCACTCCTGGCCAACAAGGCCGTGATGCTCCGGTGGGATTCCGGCGCGCGCAACCCGCTCACGGGAAGCTTCGACTTCACCGTCGAGGCCCTCATCGCGGGCTTTGAGTCGCTTCTCACTCGGGGCTGACGGCGGTCGCGACCGCGGAAACGGACGCGAAACACAAGGGGCGTAACCTTCTGACTTGTCCATCGAACAAGAGCCGCGAATACGCGGTAGGAGGTTTTACGTGGCGCAGTCAGACGAGTACGACCTGGTCATCGCCGGCGGTCGGGTCATCGATCCCGAATCCGGCTTCGACGCGATCGCCGATGTCGGCGTGCGAGACGGTGTCATCCGCGAGATCGCTGAGGGCGACCTCGACGGAGCCGACCGCATCGATGCCCGCGGACACGTGGTGACGCCGGGCTTCATCGATCTGCACGTGCACAGTCAGGACGCCCACACGCTGGATCTGTCCGTGCGCGACGGCGTGACGACCGCGCTCGAATTGGAGCTCGGCGCCTACCCGGTCGAGACCTACTACCAGCGTCACGAAGGACGCGCTCGGATGCACTACGGCGCCTCGGTCGGCTACCAGCTCGCCCGGGTACGCGTCGTCGACGGCATCGTCTCGCCGACGATGAGCGACTTCGCCCCCGAGGACGGGGAGCAGCGGCGCAGAGCGGGACGGGCGGCGCAACAGCCGATCACCGATGCGCAGATGGCCGCCGTCCACGACGCGGTCGTCGCGGAGCTGGGTCGTGGCGGCCTCGGGGTCGGGCTCGGCATGGAGTACACGCAGGGCGCCGACCACGTCGAGATCCAACGGCTGTTCTTCGCTCTGCAAGGACAGCCGTGCGTCGTCTTCGTTCACACCCGCGAGTTCGCCACCACGCACCGCGGCCAGATGCTCGCGAACATGCAGGAGGTGTTGTCCGACGCCATCGTCACCGGTGTGCCGCTTCACATCGTTCACGTCTCGAGCAAGGGATTGGAAGACACGCCCGACATCCTCGCGGCGATCCGAGCGGCGCGCGCTCGAGGATTCGACGTGACGACCGAGGTCCCGTCTTTTGCGATGGCGACCGGTGTGATCGGCTCGGCTCTCTTCGCCGACGGCTGGCGGGAGCGGTGGCTACGCGACTACGACGTGCTCGAGAATCTGGAGACGGGCCTCCGTTTCACGGAGGAGACCTTCCTCGAGCTCCGTGAGCGGAACCCCGACGCGCTCGTCATGAAGCACATCACGCCGGAATCGGCCACGCGCGCGGCGATGATGGAGCCCGAGGTCATCATCGCCTCCGACGCTATTCCGGTCCAACCCGGGCAACCGGGAAATCCGCGCGCCGCCGGGACGTTCTCGCGCGCCCTCGGCAGATACGTCCGCGAACTCGGTCTCGTCGAACTGACCGACGCCATCGGGCGCATGACGATCCTTCCCGCGCTCCGCCTGCAGAGCATCACCGCGGAGGCGGCGCGCAAGGGGCGCCTCCAGATCGGGATGGATGCCGACATCACGGTGTTCGATCCGGACGTGGTCATCGACCGTGCCACGGGAGCCGAGCCGTCGCTCGCGCCCCTGGGGATCCCCCACGTGATCGTCGCGGGTGTGCCCGTCGTGCGCGACGGCGTGCTGGATGAGACGAGATACCCCGGCCGGCCCATCAGAGCCGACGCTCGCAGAGGGTGATCGCCGGGGTCCACCGTTTCCGTGCCCGGAAGCGGTGTCGACTCCCGAGGCCGCAGCCGCGCGCAGACTCCGACCCCACGGCCTCCCCCGCGCGCCCGCACCCACCCTCGTGTCGGAGCCCCGACGTAGCATGGGGACGTGGAACCGCTGATGGCCCTTCTGGTCGAATGGTGGTGGATCGGCCCCGCGGCGGCCGGTGCGGGCACCGTCGGCTGGATCGGCGTGCGTCGTTCCCGCCGTCATGCGCTTGCCTCGGGGTCGACGACCACGACCGACCGGGC
>JAKOMY010000043.1 GCA_022702225.1 Microbacteriaceae bacterium
ACCGAGGTCGAGGGCCGCGGCATGCAGTTCCAGGCGCAGGCGGCAGAGCGCTTCGTCGCGGCCGGCACCGGGTCGAACGACATCCTGTCGATCGACGAGACGGTCGCGATCATGGGCGTGCTCGACGAGGTGCGACGCCAGATCGGCGTGGTGTACCCCGGCGAGCGATGAGCGGCGAGGGCTACCCGCGCTCCGCCGCGACGGGTCAGACTGGAGGCATGCCCGACACCCAGACCGCCCGCGTCGCCGTCTACCTCGACTTCGACAACATCGTGATGTCCTGGTACGACCGCGTGCACGGCCGCAACGCCTACTCGCGGGATCGGCAGAAGATCGCCGAGAATCCGATCGACCCCGAGATCGCCGAGCGCCTGACCAAGGCGACCATCGACGTCGGCGCGGTCATCGACTACGCCGCATCGTTCGGCACGCTGGTGCTGACCCGCGCGTACGCCGACTGGTCGTCACCGGTCAACGCCGAGTACCGCTCGCAGCTCGTGGCTCGCGCGGTCGACCTCGTGCAGCTCTTCCCGGCCGCGGCCTACGCCAAGAACGGCGCCGACATCCGTCTCGCGGTGGACGCCGTCGAAGACATGTTCCGCCTCCCCGATCTGTCGCACGTGGTCGTCGTCGCCGGAGACAGCGACTACGTGCCGCTCGCTCAGCGGTGCAAACGGCTCGGCCGGTATGTCGTCGGGGTCGGCGTGGCCGGGTCCACGGCGAAGTCGCTCGCCGCCGCGTGCGACCGTTTCGACGCCTACGACTCCCTCCCCGGCATCCCGAATCTCGCCGAGACGAAGAAGGATCCCGCCCCGTCGCGGCCCCGCGCGCGCAAGCGCTCGAAAGATCCCGCGGTCGACCTGCTCGACCGCGCGATGCAACTCGAGGCGGAGCGCGCCGACGGCGAGTGGTTGCACGCGTCGGCGGTGAAGGATCTGATGAAGCGTCTGGATCCGTCGTTCAGCGAGAAGGCGCTCGGGTTCCGCAGCTTCTCGGACTTCCTCAAGGCGCAGACCGACCACGTCGAGGTCGACGAGGAGTCGAACGTCGTGCAGGTGAAGGCGGTCTCGCGGGGCTGAGGCGGCGCGGGCGCGCGGACCCGACGCGCTGGCGGACGTGGCCTCGCGTGCGCATGAGTGGCCCTGCGCGGTTGACCAGACGTGGGCGCCCGCGTCGAGTGTCCAAAACACCCGGACGATTTCGACGGGCGTCCGGGTGTTTTGGACACTCAAGGGACGCGAACGGGCGAGGCTGAGGCGCGGTCGCGCGGCCCCAGCCGGGGCACGGTCGGCGCGCGGCATCACGGCCGCGAGCACGCTCGCCCTCGCGGGCACACTCGCCCTCGCGGGCACACTCGCCCTCGCGGGCACCTCGCCCTCGCGGGCACCTCGCCCTCGCGAGCACACTCACCCTCACTTCGAGTGTCCAAAACACCCGGACGATTTTGACGGGCGTCCGGGTGTTTTGGACACTCAACGGGTCGAAGAGGTTGGGCGGGCCGTTCGGCGCCCCGCGCCGGTGACGACCCGCGCCGTCAGCGGCGCTCGGCGCCCGGGGCGACGTGGGTCAGCACGCGCGACCAGACCGAGGTCAGCGTGACCTCGCCGTTGACCGAGCCGATCTCGTCGGGGTGAATGACCTCCGCGGCGCCCGAGCGCAACCGGTCGACGTACCACGCAGCGTCGCCCTGCCCCGCGGGGCCATCGTGGCCCACGACCACCAGGACGTCGGCCGCCAGATCGTCGAGCAGCGGCGTGCGCAGGTCGCGGCTCAGCGCGTCGGTCGGGCTCCGAACGCCGACGATCGCGACACGGTCGACGACCTCACCCATGGCCGCGGCCAGATAGAGCGCGATCGGTCCCGCAGACCGCTCGCCGACCAGTCCGACCGTCGCGCCGGGGGCCTCGCGCTCGAGCAGCGCCCTCAACGCCTCGACGGTGAGCCCGGCGGGGGTCTGTCCCCCGAACACCGGCGGATCTTCGAGTTCGGGGGCGTCGAGACCGACGGCGACGATCCGCACGTCGAAGCCCGAAGTCACCCGGGCGTCGGGGTCGGTGGTGGCGACGTCGCCGGTGCGCAGGACGAACACGGCACGCGGAGCGCCGGGGGTGCCGAAGCTGCGGTAACCGAGTTCACCGTCGAGCCAGGGGGCCAGACTCATCGCGTCATCCTTTCGTCGCTGCTTCGCCGCCGGGCAGCAGCGCGCGCAGGGTGTCGATCGTGTCGGCCTCGGCCGCGGTCTTGTCCGAACGGTAGGTCTTCACCCGGGCGAAGCGCAGCGCCACGCCGCCCGGGTACCGCACCGACCGCTGCACCCCGTCGATGGCGATCTCGACGACGGTGTCGGGTGCCACGCGAAGACCCCCCGCCACCTCTCCGGTCTGCCGCTCGGCGAAGTGAGCCGTCTGCCACTGCAGCAGCTCGTCGGTCAGACCCTTGAAGGTCTTGCCGACCATCACGAAGCCGCCGGGTTCGCCGAAACTCCCCTCGGGATCGCGCGCGCCGAGATGCAGGTTGGACAGCCATCCCGAACGTCGCCCCGAACCGTACTCGACGCCGAGGACGACGAGGTCGAACGTGTGCACCGGCTTCACCTTGAGCCAGCTCTTGCCACGGCGCCCCGCGGTATAGGCGTCGTCGAGACCCTTCACCATCACGCCCTCGTGACCGGCGGCGAGAGCATCGCGCGCGAAGGCGTCGGCGACCCCCGCGTCGTCGGTCAGAACGGCGGGGATACGGTGCTCTCCCGCGACCCTCTCGAGCTCGGTGAGGCGAGCGGCGAGCGGTTCGTCGACGAGGTCACGACCGTCGACGTGCATGATGTCGAAGAACCAGGGCCGGAGGGCGATCTCGCGCGCCGACTCGGCGCCGAAGCGCGCCATGGTGTCTTGGAACGGCCGGGGGCCGCCGTCCTCGTCGAGCGAGAGGGTCTCTCCGTCGAGGATCACGTCGTGGACGGAGAGCGAGAGGGCGACCTCCACGATCTCCGGAACGCGATGGGTGATGTCGGCCAGCGTGCGGGTGAAGACGTGCACTTCGCCACCGTGCCGATGCACCTGGACTCTGGCCCCGTCGAGCTTGTACTCCACGGACGCACGCCCCGTCACCGCCATCGCCTCCGCGACACTCGTCGCGGTCGAGGCGAGCATCGGCTGCACGCCGCGACCCACCACGAGTCCGACCGCCGCGAGATCGGCGGCGGGGGCGGTCAGCGCGATGCGCGTCGTCGCGCCCAGGTCGCCCGACAGCATGGCTGCGCGACGAACCAGGGCGACGTCGCGATCCGAGGCTCGGGCCACGGCATCCAGCAACACCCCCTCGAGGGCGCCGGTGCGCAGCTCGCCCGTCATGATCCGGATCAGCAGATGCCACTCCCGCGCCGTCGCGCGCTCGGCGAGCTCGTCGAGCAGGCGCGTGCGCACCGCCCCCGACCCCGCGCCGCCGACCGCGGTCAGCCGCGTGAAAGCCGCGTCGACGTCGCCGATCGTCAGGCTCGGTTCGTCTGCGTGGCCGCCGTCGTGCGCCGAGAGCGTGCGCCAGCCCACCCCGAGGCGGCCCTGCCGCGGTGACGCGGTGAGCAGCCCCACCGCCGGTTCGATCTCGTCCGGGTCCAGCCCGCGCACCAGCGCGGCGAGGGCGGCGACCTTCGCGAGTCGAGAACGCGTGTTCGTCACCGCCGCAAGCGCGGTCTCGATATCGCCGAAGAGCATGTCGGCATCCTGGCATCCCCCTCCGACATCGCGGCGACGCTTGTGCGGAACCGGCGGCGGTGCCATGCAGCGCCGGAGAACCCGGCACCTTCGGAGGAGGATCGCCTGTGCGGCCGTTCCGGTGAGAACAGATCCGGCCCGGCCTCGCAACCCCCGGATCGATGTCGGAGGTCTGGAGTGTGCTGGGTTCCTCCCCGAGGAATGAGGATTCGTGAACGCTCCCGCCACACTCGAACAGTCCGCCCGCACCGCCCGTGAGGTGTTCGGATGGGACGACCTGCTGCCGGGTCAGGCCGAGGCGATCGACGCGGTCGTGAGCGGTCGCGACACCCTCGTCGTCTTCCCCACCGGCGCAGGAAAGTCGGCGGTCTACCAGATCGCCGGCTGCGAGCTCGGGGGGACGACGGTGGTCATCTCTCCGCTGCTCGCCCTGCAGCGCGACCAGATCGACTCGATCGACGCCGCCCCCGACGCCCCCGCGGCCGTCGCCCTCAACTCCCGCACCGGTGCCGCCGCCAAGAAGAAGGCGTGGGCGGCGATCGAGGGCCCCGACTCGGTGTACGCGTTCCTCGCACCCGAGCAGCTCGCCAACGACGAGGTCTTCGATCGACTCTCGAAAGCCGACGTGCGCCTCGTCGTCATCGACGAAGCGCACTGCGTGTCGGCGTGGGGCCACGATTTCCGTCCCGACTACGCGCGCATCGGCGACGCCATCGAGGCGCTCGGTCACCCCCCGGTGCTGGCGTTGACGGCCACGGCATCCGCTCCCGTCCGAGACGACATCGTCGAAAGCCTCGGCATGCGCGAGCCTCACCTCGAGGTGCGCGGCATGGATCGCCCCGAGATCCACATGGCGGTCCGGCGGCACGAGCACGACGCCGACAAGCGCCGCGCCGTCATCGCGGACGTCCAGGATGCCGGCGGCCCGGCGTTGCTGTACGTGGCGACGCGCAAGGGCACCGACTCGTATGCCGAGGAACTGCGTGAGCTCGGCCTGCGGGCTGCGGCCTACCACGGTGCGATGGCGCAGAAGAAGCGCGACGAGGTGCACTCCGCGTGGAGCGCCGGCGAGCTCGACGTGGTCGTGGCGACCTCCGCGTTCGGCATGGGCGTCGACAAGAGCGACGTTCGTCTGGTCGTGCACGCCGACGTGACCGAGTCCCTCGACTCCTACGCGCAGGAGATCGGCCGAGCGGCACGCGACGGGCAACCCGCGCGGGCGATCCTGCACTACCGCGCCGAGGATTTCTCGCTGCGCTCCTTCTTCGCGGGCGGTCACACCAAGCGCGCCGACATCGCGGGGGTGTGGGACGTGCTTCAGCGGACGAAGAAGCCGGTGCGCGCGAGGGACATCGCCGACGAGAGCGGACGCTCGGTCAGGGCGATCGGCCGGGTGCTCAATCAGCTCGTGGCGTGCGAGCTCGCGGTCTCGGGCCCCGAGGGGGTCTCGGCGCAAGCGAAGGTATCGGCGGGCGACGCGGTCAGCGCCGTGCGCGAGCGCGACGAGGCCGAGGAGCGCATTCGAGCCTCGCGCATCGAGATCATGCGCGGGTACGCCGAGACCACGCACTGCCGCCGGCGGGCGTTGCTCGAGTACTTCGGCGTCGAGACTGCCGCCCAGTGCGGGTCGTGCGATCGGTGCGACGCCGGCACCGCGGCCACGGTCGACGAGCGCGACGAGACCTCCGACGACGACGGCATCCGGATCGACTCGACCGTCGAGCACGGCGAGTTCGGCACCGGCACCGTGATGGCGATCGAGGACGACCGGCTCACGGTGTTCTTCGCCGACCACGGGTACAAGGTGCTCGCTCGCGCGGCGTTCGAGAAGGGCATCCTGGAGCTCGGCGAGGCGGCCTGAGGGGCAGTCAGCGGCTCGAGATGTGATTCATCGGCTCGGCACCGCGAGTTCCGTTCCGAACCGCGGCAGGGGCGTCACCGGGCGCGCGTCGACCACCACGCCCACGCGACGAGCGGCACCTGCAGGAAGAGACGGATGAAGCGGGAGCGATCGGTGTTCAGCCCCGGGGCCGAACGCCCGGTCCGCCACTGGTGCACGTTTCCCGGGAACACGGCGATGAAGAAGGCCGCGATGGCCGCCCCGATGCGTCCGCGTTCCCGCGGCAGGGCGACGAGAGCGACCCCCAAGACGACCTCGACGGCCCCGGATGCCACGACGATGGCGTCCTTGTCCGTCCGAAGCAGTCGCGTGGCCCATCCCGGGACGACGATCCGATAGCCCCGCCGACCCCACGTGACGTGGCCGACCCCGGCCCCGACGAGCAGGAGGGCCAGCACCCCGCGGGCGACGGAACGGACGGTGAGACCAGTGCGACGCGGCATGGGGTCAGTCTGTCATCCGTGCAAGCCGGTGGGGCCGCTCGCGCGCGGCCCCACCGGCCTCAGCAGGGGGTCATCACGACCCCGGCGGGCGTGGCGATACGGCGTCCGGTTCCGTCGATGCCGCGTGGCCGCTGTGCCGGGCCGGGGCCGTCGTCCGCACGAACTCGACGTACGCCTCGACCGTGTCCTCGGGCACGATCGCGCGCAGCACGACCTCGTCGGCGGCCGCCGTGTATGCCTCGAGCGCGTCTGCGAGTCCGGCGGCGTCGCGGATCGTCGTGGCCGCGGCATCCACCCCCATCCGCTCGAAGTTCGCGGCGTAGTTCGGGAACGACGCGTACATGGCGGTCTCGGCGTCGAGGCGCTCGCGG
>JAKOMY010000044.1 GCA_022702225.1 Microbacteriaceae bacterium
GCGATGGACCAGCACATGCAGCAGACACTCGACGACCTTCGCACGCACGTGCTGGGCGCAGGCCGCGCCCGCTGAGGCCGCCGTCGCGGCCTGCGGCATCGCGGACGCCGGTGCAGCGCCGCCCTCATGGATTCCCCGCCGGGCGAGGCGAGCCGGGGAGCAGGCTCAGCCCGGGCTGGTCGGATCGACGTCGACCAGCCACGCGGTGACCGCGACCGTCGGCCCCTCGACGATGTCGAGTTCGATCGGCCAGGAGCCGCGCACCCTTCCCCCGGCCTGAGCGGCCCACACCGTGTGGGTCACCGGGGCGCCGTGCGGGGAGGCGGCATCTCTTCCGAGCACCGTGACGGCGACCCCCCCCCCCGACGGGAGTCTCGATGAGCTGCGGGCCGGGCCCCTGCGCCATGAACGACCCGCGGTTCGACGGTGACATCGAGAAGGTGTCCGTTCTCGTCTCCGAACGAGACATCGGGGTACGGCCTCGACCTTCGAGCCTGGCAATCCCCTGTGCCGTCCAAACCATTCCCCCCGCCTGCCCCCGAACCACCTGTGCGAGACGTTTTCGCCCCCGGTCGTCGCGCAACTCCCCTTACCGCCCTCGAACCGTCCACGTGGACGCTGGAGGTTCTTTTGTCGTTGCTGCAGTCCCCCCTCCTTTCGCAGACCGCCCCGAACCCGACGCCCGACCCCCTGCTGACGCCGGTCGCCCCCGCCCCCGGTCAAGGCTCGACCGGCGTCACCGACACCGTCATCCCCGTCCAGCCCGGTACTTCCGCCCCCGGCGGGTTCCTTCCCGACTGGTCGATCGGGGAATGGCTCGGCTACAGCGGCATCATCGTGCTCGCCCTGGTCCTGACCGTCGTCGCGACGACGACCCTGTGGTGGATGCTGCACGCCTGGCGCTCCGCCGACGACCTGCGGGCGACGCAGTTCAGCTCGTCCCCACGACCCGCTCGACACCGCTTCACGCTCCTCGTCCCCGGCCGACACGAAGAGGAGGTCATGGGCCAGACCCTCGATCGCCTCGCGCAACAGGATCACCCCGACTTCGAGATCATCGCGATCGTCGGGCACGACGACCCGGGCACCGAGCTCGTGGTCCGCCAGGCGGCAGCGCGGCATCCGGACCTCATCAAGGTCGTCGTCGATGACAGCGTCCCCAAGAACAAGCCCAAGGCGCTCAATCGCGCCCTGCAGATCGCCACCGGCGACGTGGTCGGCGTGTTCGACGCAGAAGACGAGGTGCACCCCGGTCTGCTCACCGTCGTCGACTCCAAGTTCCAGGAGACCGGCGCCGACGTGGTTCAGGGCGGCGTGCAGTTGATGAACTTCGAAACGAGCTGGTGGTCGCTGCGCAACGTGCTCGAGTACTACTTCTGGTTCCGCTCGCGTCTGCACTTCCACGCCCGGTCGAAATTCATCCCGCTCGGGGGCAACACCGTCTTCGTCACTCGCGAGCGGCTGCAGTGGTCGGCCGGTTGGGACGACCAGTGCCTGGCCGAGGACTGCGAACTGGGCGTGCGCCTGTCGAGCGACGGCGCGAAGGTCGTCGTCGCCTACAACCCCGAATACGTCACGCGTGAGGAGACCCCGCCCACGCTGAAGTCGCTCTACAAGCAGCGCACGCGCTGGAACCAGGGCTTCCTACAGGTGCTCGGCAAGGGCGAATGGAAGGCACTGCCGACCCTGCGCCAGCGCATGTACGCCCGTTACCTGCTGAACATGCCGTTCCTGCAGGCGGCGACCGGACTGCTGATCCCCATCTCGATCGCGTTCATCCTGCTGGTCAAGGTGCCGACGCCCGTCGCCCTCATCACGTTCCTCCCCCTGGTGCCGACGGTGATCACCCTCGTCGCGGAGGCTGCCGGGCTGACGGAGTTCGGACGCGTCTACGACAAGAAAGTGCGCGTGCGCGACTACGTCCGTCTCGTCCTCGGCCTCGTTCCCTACCAGGTGTTCCTCGCCGCCGCGGCCGTGCGCTCGGTCGTCCGGCAGCTCAAGGGCGACGGCAGCTGGGAGAAGACCGAGCACACGGGTGCGCACCGGGATGCCGCCGCGGCCCCGGCCGCGACGTCCGAACTCGTGACCACGACGGTGGCGGTGAACCGATGACCTCCATCCTCGATCGCACGTCCCCTGCCCCCGCCTCTCGTCGAGCGGAGCGGGTGTCAGAGACCCGACGATCGCGGTGGCGCGAGCGTCTGGTCGATGCCGCGTGGCTTGTGCCTCCGCTGCTCATCGGCATCTTGGTCAATGCCCTCAACCTGGGCGGCTCACCCCAGCGCATCGACGACGAGGGCACCTACACCGCCCAGGCGTGGAGCCTCGGCAATCTCGGCGAGCTGACGCACTACACGTACTGGTACGACCATCCGCCGCTCGGGTGGATCCAGATCGCGGCGTGGGCCGGGCTCACCGACGCGTGGGACCGATACGACGTCGCCGTGATCGCCGCCCGCGAGGCGATGCTGGTTGCGACCGCGATCGCCGCGGTGCTGCTGTGGTGCCTCGTACGCCGCATCGGATTCGCCCGGCTCACGGCATCCGTCGCCGTGGCGATCTTCCTGCTGTCGCCGCTCGCGGTGCAGTTCCACCGTCAGGTGTACCTCGACAACATCGCGACCGCGTGGTTGCTCGGTGCGCTGCTGCTCGCGATGAGTCGGCGCGCCCAGCTGATCGGCTACGCCGGTGCGGCGGCGGCCTTCGGTGTGGCGGTCCTCACGAAAGAGACCTACCTGCTGGCACTTCCGCTCGTGGCCTGGTTCATGTGGCGGGGCGCCGACCGGACGACGCGTCGGTACACGGTGTCGGTCGCGGCCTCCGTCCTCGCCCTGATCGGTCTGACCTACGTGGCGTTCGCGCTGGTGAAGGGCGAGGTGACCCCGGCACCCGGTCGGGTGAGTCTGTGGGACGGTCTCGCTTTCCAGCTGTCGTCGCGAGAGGGCAGCGGATCGCTCTTCGATCCCGAGAGCCTCATGTCGCGGACCATCGGTCTGTGGTGGCAGCTCGACGCCGTGCTCATCGTGACCGCGCTGGCCGCCGCCGTCGCCGCGCTGTTCGTTCGTCGCCTGAGGCCGTGGGCGATCACTCTGCTGGCGCTGACGGCGTTCATGTTCCGCGGAGGCTACCTCCCTGTGCCGTACGTCATCATGCTGCTGCCGTTCGCCGCGATCGTCGTGGCCGGAATGGGCCAACGGGCCGTCGAAACGCTGCGCGCGAACGCCGTGCTGCAGCGCTTCACGGGTGTCGCGCTGGCCTCCGGCCTGATCGTCGCGCTCCTCGCGGCCGGGCCGCTGTGGGCGGCGCAGCTCCGGGGCTTCTTGCTCGCCGACCTCGACCGCCCCCTCCGTGACGCCGAGACATGGATGACCCAGAACGCCCCGGGAGACGCGCGCATGCTCGTCGACGACGCGATGTGGGTCGATCTCGTCGACGCCGGCTTCGACCGCGAGAACGTGGTCTGGTACTACAAGGCCGACACCGACACCGACGTGCAGCGGCTCGCTCCCGACGGGTGGCGCGACTACGACTACGTCGTCACCACGGACTCGATGCGCACGTTCCCCACCGAGTTCCCCACGGTGCGGCAGGCGATCGACAACAGCGTGGTGGTGGCGTCCTTCGGCGAAGGCGCCCAACAGGTCGACGTGCGCCTCGTCGATCGCAACCAGGCGGCACTGGCCCAGGCCTCGGACGACGGGCTCTACGCCGCCCGATCCGTCGCCGGTCAGCAACTCCTGCAGAACCCCGACGTCGGTGTGCCCGGCCCGGAGCAGGACCTGCTCACCTCCGGCATCGTGGACGGCCGCATCCTGCTCACGCTGGGCCAGTTGGCGGCGACCGGTCGCGTCGATATCGCCGACATCGCGCAGTTGGGAGGCGACCCCTCGGGCGTCCACCGGCAGCTCGTCGTGAGCTCGTTCGCCGGTCAGGACGCACGCGGTGACGCTCCCGGCGCCGACGAAGTCGTGCGGTTCTTCTCGTCGCTCGCGGGTCCTCTGCGCCCGGTCTCGGTCGAGCGAGGGGACGCCGGGGTGATCGTGACGTTCTCACCCGACGAACCCACCGACCTGCTCCCCCGTCCCGCTTCATGATCCCGTTCACCCGTTCGATGCCCCTCCCCCCGAAGAAAGGATCCGCCATGACCATCTCCTCCCCCTCCCCCCGTCCCGCCCGTCGGTCTCGGATCGGCCTGCGCGGCCTTGCCCTGACCGCCGCAGCTGTACTCCCCCTGGCCCTGGGCGTCGCAACGGCGCCCGCGGCGATGGCCGCACCGGCCGCACCGAGCGGCTGGGCCCGGGTCGCGCATCTCTCGCCCGATACCAAATCGGTCGACGTGCAGATGACCGCGCTGGCCGGCGGTGCGGTCGTCTACGAGCTCGACGACGTCTCGTACGGCGCGGTGAGCGACTACATCCCTCTCGCCGAGGGAACGTACGTCGTGTCGATGGTCCCCTCCGACGCCACGGACGACTCCGAACCCGTCGTGCAGCAGTCGGTGGACGTGTCGGCGGGAGAGCCCATCACCGTTGCGGCATACGGGCGCAACGCCGAGCTGAAGACCACCGTCTTCGACGACGACCTCTCCGCCCCGGCGGAGGGCCAGGCACGCGTGCGCGTCGTGCAGGCGTCCACGCTCGAGCCCCGCGTCGACGTCGACACGGCGGAGGGCCGGTCGATCGCGCAGGCCGTGACCTCCGGCTCCGCAACCGGCTACGCCGCCGTGCCCGCCGGCTCTTGGAACCTCGAGCTCTCGGGCGCTGACGAAACGGCATCCTCCGCCGTCGCCCTTCCCGCGGGGAGCGTCTCGACCATCTTCGTGCTCGACGACGCCGCGGGCGCGCTGACCGCCCGGACGGTCACCGACTCGGCGACTCTCGCCGACATGCCCACCGGCGGTATCCACACGGGCGGCGGCGGCACGGCGGTGCAGTCCGCGGCGCCCGCTGGGCTCATCGGCGGCGTCGTCGCACTCCTCGGCGGACTCGTTGCGACGATGGTGGTGCTGCGCCGTCGGTCCTCGAAGGGCACCGCATGATGCGCGGGAGGAAGACCCTCGCGACCGCTGTCGTCGCCGCGGTCTGCGTCGTGACGCTCAGTGCATGCACCGCGCCGGCGCAGCAGGTCTCCGACGCCCGCGAGCGTACCGTCGCCACGGCATCCGCGTTCCTGTCCACCTACGTCGACGACGGACGCGTCGTGCGAACCGATCAGGGTGGCGACACGGTGAGTGAGGGGCAGGCGTACGGCCTGCTCCTGGCCGTGGCCGCCGACGACGAGGAGCAGTTCGACCGGATCTGGGACTGGACCGTCGACAACCTGCAGCGCGACGACCTGCTGCTGTCCTGGCAGTGGAAGGACGGCTCCGTCGTCGACGATCAGCCCGCTTCCGACGCCGACCTCGACGCCGCGCGCGCCCTGGTGCTGGCCGGCGACGAGTTCGGACGCGACGACCTCCGCGAGCGAGGAGTCGAGCTGGGTACGGCGCTGCTCGATCGCATGACCGCGACCACCGCCCTCGGCCGCATCCTGCTGCCGGGGCCATGGGCCACCTCGACGCCGCACGCTTACAACCCCTCCTACGCATCGCCGGCCGCATACGCGGTGTTGTCGGACGCGTCGGGGGACACCCGGTGGGACGAACTGGCCGAGGGCAGTCGCGCAGCCACCGCGGCTCTGCTCGATGCGAATCCCCTGCCGACCAACTGGGCAACGGTCGCCGACGACGGCACGGTAGCGATCGCCGGCTCCGCGGGCGGCGGCGGCGAGCCGCGGTACGGATACGACGCCGTTCGCACGCCGATCCGCTTCGCGGAGTCGTGCGATCCCGCTGACCGCGCCCTCGCGGGTCGGATGGCCGACGCGCTCCCCACGGATGAGGTGCTGCCCGCCGAGTTGGACTCCGGTGGCGGGGGCGTCACCGGCGATCGGCACGCGAGCGCCTACGCGGCTCGAGCCGCAGCCCTCGCCGGCGGCGATCGCGACGAGGCCGCGCGCGCGGACCTCTCGCGCATGACCGAGACCTCCTCGAGCACGCCGACGTACTACGGCGACGCATGGAACGCCTTGACCACGGCCATGCTGAGCGACGATGTGCTCGGCGGCTGCCCGCCGCTGAGCGACGACGGGGCGGCGGCGGGCGCGACCAGCGGGGGCGCCGCCGCCGCAGGCGACGCGCGCGGGGCCGCAGCGGGGCTGCAGGACCCGGTCTCAGCGCCCGCTGCCTCTACCGCGACGCCCACGCACATCTCGATTCCCGCCATCGGCGTCGACTCCGACCTCGTCGGTCTGGATCGCGGAGCAGACGGGTGGATCGAAGCCCCCACCGATTACAACGCGGTCGGATGGTACGAGAAGGGCGTGCTGCCCGGAGCCGTGGGACCTGCGGTGATCGCGGCGCACGTCGATTCACCCACGGGCCCCGCCGTCTTCTTCGACCTCCCGCGGCTCGAAGCCGGAGACCGGGTGTCGATATCGCGCAGCGACGGCACGACGGCGACCTTCGTCGTGACCGGTTTGCAGACCGTCGAGAAGGACACCTTCCCCACCGCGTCGATCTACGCTCCCGTCCCCACCCCGGAACTGCGGATCGTGACGTGTGCGGGGGCGTGGGACCCGGCCACCGGCCACTACGTGGACAACCTGGTCGTCACGGCCGTAGCCGGCTGAAGCGGCGGGAGTCGGTCGGGGACGGGGCTCAGCCGACGGGCGTCGCCTCGGCGGCCGCCTCGTCTTCTTCGGTCGCCACGAGCTGGCCGCACGCCCCGTCGATCTCTTTGCCGCGGGTGTCGCGGAGGGTCGTCGGGATGCCGGCGTCGTTCAAGCGGCGCACGAACTCGTTCTGCACGGGGACCTCGGATGCCGTCCAGATCGAGCCCGGAGTCGGGTTCAGCGGGATCGGGTTCACGTGCACCCAGCCCCGGCCGCGGGCGTTGAGCTTGTCGGCCAGCAGATCGGCACGCCAGGCGTGGTCGTTCATGTCTTTGATCAGGGCGTATTCGATCGACACGCGGCGCCCGGTCTTGTCGAAGTAGGCGCGGGCGGCATCCAGGGCCTCGTCGACCTTCCACTTCGAGTTCACCGGGATGAGCTCGTCGCGCAGGTGGTCGTCGGGCGCGTGCAGCGACAGCGCGAAGGTCACCGGGATGTCCTCGTCGGCGAGCTTCTTGATCGCGGGCACGAGACCGACGGTCGACACCGTGATGCCGCGGGCGCTCATGCCGAGCCCGTGGTCTTTGTCGACCATGACGCGCACGGCCTGCATGACGCGGGCATAGTTGGCGAGCGGCTCACCCATGCCCATGAAGACGATGTTCGACACACGGTCGAGCGAGTGGTCGGAGCTCTTCTTGCCGCCCAGGCCGCCGGCGGCGATGAGGGCGTTGGCGCGCACGATCTGCTCGACGATCTCGGCCGCCGACATGTTGCGGGTCAGTCCCGCCTGGCCGGTGGCGCAGAACGGGCAGTTCATGCCGCACCCCGCCTGGCTCGACACGCACAGCGTGATGCGCCCGGGGTAGCGCATGAGAACGGACTCCACGAGCGCGCCGTCGTGCAGCTTCCAGAGGAATTTGATGGTGTCGCCGCGGTCGGTCTCGAGCCGGCGCACCTCGGTGAGCAGCGGCGGCAGCATTCCGGCGACGAGTTCTTCGCGACCGGATGCCGGCAGATCGGTCATGTCGGCCGGGTCGGAGGTGTAGTGGGTGAAGTAGTGCTTCTCGAGCTGCTTCGCGCGGAAGCCGGGGAGGCCGAGCTCCTTGAGCTTGGCGATGCGCTCGTCGTGCGTGAGGTCGGCGAGGTGCACCGGCGGCTTGCCGCGCTTGGGGCTGGCGAACTGCAGCAGCGGACGACCGGTCTCGTCCTTGGCCTGCTGCCATCCTTCGGTCTTGGGGCGCACCTGGCGGATGCCGGTGTTCGCCGGGGCTCCCTCGGGGCGCACCGGGCGGGGCGTCGTCGTGCGCACGGGGGGCTGATCAGTCATGGTTTCCAGGGTACCGGGCGCATCTGCGCCGCGGCTGGGCGCTTCACCGCCGCGCGAGCGGTCCTTCCTCGGCCCGACGAGTCCCGTTCTCGCCCCTCACGCGCGTACGCAGCGGGACCGCACCCTAGGATGCATCCCATGCCCGGTGCCGGTGACGTCTCCCTCCCGCCCGGCGGCGTGCAGAAGCTTCTGAACAACAACGTCGTCGTGGCGATCGACGGCGACGGCCGCGAGCGGGTGCTCATGGGTCGGGGGATCGGCTTCCAGCTCAAGCACGAGGGCCGCGTCGATCCCGCGAAGGTCGAGAAGACGTTCGTCCTCGAGCAGGGCAGCGACACCGCTCACGCCCAGAAGCTCCTCACCGACGCGCCGTACGCGCTCGTCGAGGCGGTCCTGCACGCCGTCGACCAGGCCGAGCGCGACCT
>JAKOMY010000087.1 GCA_022702225.1 Microbacteriaceae bacterium
AGCTCCACCGCATCATCGAGCGCGCCGCTCCGGAGAACCCTCCGGTGCGGCGCGCTTCTGCGAGCAGCGAGAGGTTCTCGGGACCGTTGAGCTCGTGCAGGACGGCCGGACCCACGTGCACCTGCCACGCGCCGTGAAAGCGGAGAGCGTCCGCCCGACGACGACCGATCTCGGAAGGCACGGCGACGAACTGCCGGGACCGGGAGCGTCCCGCGCGCTCGAGGACGCCGCGCACCCACCACGGCCCTCCGCCGCGATCGACCTCCAGCACGAAGCGCGGCGCCCGGATCGGACCGCACAACTCCTCCAGTGCGATCGCGAACGTCCTCTGATCGGCGAGGCTCGCATGCGCCATCCTGATCTCGGCGCGGGTGGCGTCGGCATCCCTCCGCTCTCCCTCCCACATCGCAACGGCGCGAGGGGACCGGACGCGCCCGCTCTCGGACAGCGCCGTCCACACCACATGCGCCATGTTCCGCAGCGTCGCTGCGGCGTCCCGAGCCTGCCGACGCGTCCGACGCCACGCGGAGAACAGGGGCACAGCCACGACCGCCCCGATCAGGGCGCTGACTCCCCCCACCGCGACTCCCGCGACCGGGGGCAGGAAGAACGACAGCGCGAGCAGCGCCGCCGGCGCTCCCGCCGATACTCCGAGCCATCCGCCGAGGGCACGCTCGGCCGTCACCGACGTCGAGAAGACCGGCGTGCAGGCCGGGCGCTCGACCACCGCGGAGAGCTCCTCGCGATCGTCGTACGGGGAGCCGATGCGCCAGGCGGATCGCGTCTCGTTCCGCGGCGGAACCGAGGTCAGGGCGTCGACACGCTCCAGCGACGCACCGGGGGCCTTCTCGAGCACCCCGTCGAGCGCACGACGACGTTCGCGCCCCAGCGCCGCGGGAAGCCCGCGGACGATGCGGTCGGGGTGGTCGGCGTCGAGTCCCCACAGGCCGGCGTGCTTGCGACGGAGGCGGGCGGCATCCGGTTGCGCGTCGAGCGGCGAGTCGGGCGGCAGCAGCGCCGAGACCGTCCAGTTGTGGGCGACCTTCTCGGGCCAGCTCGGATCGCGTCGCAGGGTACGGCCTCGCAACTGCTGCGTCGCTGACGCCGTCGCCACCGCCGTGAGGTCGATCAGAGTGTTCACCGCCGGGCAGTCCCAGCCTTCGCCGAACAGACCGCGCGTGCCCACGACCACCTCGAGCGAGCCGTCGGCGAGCAGCCGGGACACGGCGCCGACCACACCGGACCCCGTGGTCCCCCGCACCTCGAGGACGGCCGCATCGTCGGGACAGGGCTCACCCGTCACCGGGACGCCGAGCTCGCGCGTGAGCGCCGGGAGCAGCGTCTCCGCGTGGCGGACGGCGACGCGCACCGTCGAGGACGTGACGAGGATCGCGCGCAGCGCCGAGGTGACGGCCTCCGTCGCCACGATCGAGAACGTGCGGACGGCACCGGCCGAACCCAGCAGCCCCCCGTGGACGTTGCCGTGGGTGACGTAATCGGTCACGACGAGGGCGCGGAGGCGGTCGCCGAGCTCGGTGCGCTCGCGGGCGAGGATGTCGCACGCTCCCCTGTCCTTCGAGAGGGAGGACGCGAGGACCGTGTCGATCGGGTCGCGGGTGCGCCGCACCCCGCGGTCGGTCAGGGCGAAGCCGAAATCGGCGAGCAGGCGGCGCAGCCGGCGCCAATCGCCGGCGCGCGCGGGGTCGGGGAGCACCCGGTCCAGGGCATATCGACCCAGGAGGCGCAACGTCTCCTCGGTCGTGGGCGCACGTCGCGCCACGGCGGGAAGACGAGCGGCGAGCGGGTCGTCGGGCGCGACGACGGAGAACATCGCCGCGGCGGCCTCGGCACCGGCGAAGTCGACGGCGAAGGCCGCCGAGAGAGCGGCATCGACCGCGGCATCGGGGTCGGACGACTCGACGGCGGGCGGCGGGGGCTCGATCTCCGCACCGTCGACCGCGCTCCTCCCCGCGGGAGCGACCGGGGCCGGGGCCGAGACCCCCTCGACGGGCGGTTCGAGGGGATCCGCGGGGGCGGAAGGGGCCGGCGGCTGGAGCACCGCGCGGAGGAACTCTCTCCCGGCGCCCACCGCGAAGGTCGTCCGCAGCGCCTCGGCGAGAGCTTCGGCGTGGGCGGAGAGGAACGCCCTCTCCTCACCCGTCGGTTCGACCACGTGGACGAGGTCGCGGTACGGCGCGAGATCGCCCTCGCGCACGACGGCCGGCACGGGAACCTCGAGATCGACCTCGCCCAGCAACGAGACGTAGTTCTCGTATTCGTTCGCATCCTCGGGCGAAGGAAGTGTGGCCGTGAGCCCGATCACGAGCGGCTCCCGACCCACCGCGCGCGACCGCGCGACGAGCGCCGCGACCACCAGCGCCCAGTGATCGAGGAGGTGGTGGCACTCGTCGAGGACGATGGTCTCGACCCCCGCCTCGACCAGGCGCTCCAACAGCTCGCGCGATCGCGGGTGCAGAGCGGCCGTGAGCGCGGCGGCATCCTGTCTCGCCAGAGTGCGCCGAAGAGCACGGGAACGAGAGCGGATGCCACGGCCGTACGCCGCGGCATTGCTCCGGCTGAGCGCCTCGAGCCATTCCTCGGCCTGGTCGGGAGTGCGATCGTCGGCGACCAGCTCGTCGACCCAGCGGGCGTGCGCCAGGGCCGCGAAGGGTTCGCTGGAGTCGACCACGCTGATCGCCTGGTACGTCAGGGCGGTGAGGTCGGCGGGGCGGTCGGGGTCGTCCGACACGGCGGCGTCATCGTTCGCCAGCACGCGGGCAGCGTCAACCCACTGGGCCCGGATGGCCGTCGTGGGCGCGAAGACCACGGTGCGGCGCCCCCGGCGTGCGGCGAGGAGGAGACCGAGCAGAGTCTTCCCGGCACCCGGTGGAGCGACGAGGTGCAGCGGCTCCCCCGCGTCGACGTCGACACGGTCGAGCGCGGCGCGCTGGTAGGCCCGGAGCGTTCCGTCGAATCGCCACGCCGACAGGGGACGGCGTGATTCGGTCGACACCGCGCCAGTCTAGGGAGGGGCCCCCGGCGGGCGGGCGGACCGACACCCGTCGGAGAGGACGACCCGTGGACCTTCGGTGGCTCGACGCCGCCGACGACGACGTGCGGCGGGGGCTGCCGATCACCCCGCCACGGGTGGTGGGCGAACGTGCGGGTGGTCTCGTCGTTCATGGTCGGAACGGCGGTCTCCGGCATCCCGGTGTTCTTCGGCGTCGTCACGCTTCTGGGCATGTTCGACGGGCGCTGAGGCGGGCGGCATCCTTCGCCGTCCCGCTCGGCTCCGACCCCGTCAGGCGCCGTTGCGTCGAGCGACCCACCCGGCCAGCAGGGCGTGCGAGAGCGGCGCGATCGACACGACCATGAGGATCGTCCCCAGCACCGCCTGCTCGGACTGCAGCAGCACCCCGCCGATGAGCAGGCCCGTGAACAGCACCGACGACACCACTCGGCGCACCATGCGCTCGAGATCGCGCATGCGCCGTTCGATGCGCGGAGTCTGCACCGAGACCGATCCGTCTTCGAACCGCGAGATGAGGTTATCGGCGCGACGCGGGAGGCGCGCGGTCACCGCAGCGACCGCTCCGACCTCGCGGACGAACGCCTGCGCGGTGTTGCCGCTCTCTTCGCGGATGAGGCGCTGGGCGTAGGGCTCGACGGCATCCCAGATGTTGAAGGCCGGATCGAGGGCGCTGCACATGCCGCTCGTGAGCGACATCGCGCGCACGATCAGCAAGAAGTTCTCGGGCAACTGGAACGGCAGCGACCGCACGACGTCGCCGAACTCGATCGCGAAGGAGCGGAACTCGCGCGGATCGACCTCTTGCAGTTCGGCGAAGCCCATGCCACCGAAGCGCGAGAAGAGCTGCGTCATCGCCCGCTCGAGTTGGATCGTGTCGGCCGAGGGCAGCAGGACGCCCACATCGCGGATGCCGTCGACCAGGCCCTTGCCGTCACGGGAGGCGGCCGCGATGAGCACTCGGCGGAGCCCACGGCGCAGGCTCGGCGGGACTTCTCCCATCATGCCGAAGTCGATGAACGTGAACCGCCAAGCCGGGGTGCCGGCATCCGTCGTCCCGGCAAGGGGGGTGACGAAGACGTTGCCGGGATGCGGGTCGGCGTGGAAGAAGCCGTCGTCGAAGAGCTGGTCGAACATGACCTGCGCGAAACGTGCGGCCACCTCGGTCGGATCGATGCCCGCGGCGCGCAGTGCATCGACGTCGTTGATCTTGATCGCCGTGACGTCCTGCAGGGTCAAGACCCGGCGGGTCGTGCGCTCCCACACGACCTCGGGGACGGCGACACCGCCCTCTCCCCCGAAGTCGGCGGCGAAGCGCTCGGAGTTCGCGGCCTCGTGGAGGTAGTCGATCTCTTCGAGGCTCGTGACGGCGAACTCCTCGACGAGCGAGGGCATGTCGACACGGTCGCGCACCAGGGCGACCTTGCTGAGCCACACGCCGACCTTGCGCAGGGCGCGCAGGTCGACATCGACGATGCGGTCGATGCCGGGGCGCTGGATCTTCAGGACCACGGCGCTCAGGCCGGTCTCGGCGGCGAGATCCTCCGTCAGCACGGCGCGGTGCGCCTGGCCCAGCGACGCTGCGGCGAGAGGCCGTTCGTCGACGCTCGCGAAGGCGCGCTCCAAAGGCATGCCGAGTTCTTGTTCTGCGCGGGCGCGCATCTGCGCGAACGGGACCGCGGGCACTTCGTCTTGAAGGCCCTCCAGCTGCTTCGTGATGGAGGGCGGCAGGACGTCGAGGCGCGACGACATGAACTGGCCGACCTTGATCATCAGACCGCCCAGGTCGACCGCCAGCACGTGGAAGCGCTGAGCGATGCGTTCGAGCCGCCGGGTGCGGCCCCGGGCGGAGATCCACCCGAGACCGAACCGCGGCAGAAAGAGCTCGAACCACCAGGCCTGCACCAGATAGCGCGCCGCGAAGCGGGTGATCCGCCGGTAGCGGGCTTTCATGAGGGCGTCGTCGGTCATCGGTTCTCCTGGATGCCGACGGGCGTGGAGCCCCCGTCGAGCGGGCGTGACCTCAACCCTGGGCGAGGATGGAGTAGAGCTTACGGCGGGCCTCGTCGAGGATCTCGACGGCTTGCGCCACCTGCTCTTTGTCGCCCGTGCGTGCGACCTGGGCCGCGGCCTGGGCCAGCTCGACGCCCGCCTTGGGGAGCGCCGTCATGCGCCCGCCGTCACGCGAACCGGCCGACTCCCACGGGGCGGTGCGCTCGGTGGTCTCGTCGCCGGCGGCGGCACGGCCTTCGGCGGTGAGCGAATAGGTCTTGCGGCCGCTTGATTCCTCGGCCTCCACGAGACCCTCGTCGGTCAGCAACTGCAGCGTGGGGTAGACCGAGCCCGGGCTCGGCTTCCAGGACCCACCGCTGCGATCCTCGATCTCGCGGATGATCTGGTACCCGTGCATGGGCTGCTCGAGCAGCAGCGACAGAACCGCCGAGCGCACGTCGCCCTTGTTCATGCGCGGCGTGGAACCGGTCTTCTGCTCGAACTGCGTGCGCAACTGCTCGAGACCCTCGAGGATGTTGGACATCGGCCAGCCGGGGGTGTTGTTGCCACCGCGTCCGCCGAACGCGTCTCCCAGGAATGAACCACTCATGACGACCTCCTTCGCGCGGACCCGATCTGGGCCAGCGATATATAACGATATATCGCTGAGCGCGATCGGGGGTCGTCTTCGAGGGGATTCTCAGTACCAGTTCATCGCCTGCGAGTGACCCCAGGCGCTGCACGGCGTGCCGTAACCGCGCGAGATGTAATCGAGACCCCAGGCGATCTGGGTGGCGGCGTTGGTCTTCCAGTCGGCGCCGAACGTCGCCATCTTGCTGCCGGGGAGCGCCTGCGGGATGCCCGTAGCGCCGCCGTCGTTGTTGTAGGCCTGGTAGTTCCAGCCGGACTCCTTGGTCCACAGCGACGACAGGCAGGAGAACTGATCGCTCCCCCACCCGTACTTCTCGGAGGCGAGTTGGGCCGCGTACGCCTTCGCACCCTCGGTGGTGTTGACGCGTGCCAGCGCGGCCGCGGCGTCGGCCTGACGCTGAGCTTCTGCGGCAGCGGCGGCCTCGGCCTGGCGCTGAGCCTCGGCGGCGGCGTCGGCGGCGGCCTTGTCGGCCTTGGCCTGGTCAAGGCTCCCGCTGACCTCCGCCACGCGAGCGTTGACGCGCTCCGTCTCGGCCTGGGCGTTCTGGCTCAGGGCGGGCACGAGCAGCACGGGGAGCAGATCTCGCGAGTTGAGGCGGTCCACGGCATCCTGCAGCGCGCTCGTGTCGATGGACGCGTCGCCGATCGAGAGCGGGAGACCGGTCGCGGCGACGTCGGACTGCACGGTGCTCGCGCTCGAGAGCGCCGTCTGCGCTCCGTCGAGGGCGGCGCTCGCCCCGGTGCTGACGGCGTCCAGGGTGGGCGCCGTCGAGACGGGCACGGACGTGCTGGGAGCGGAGAACGAGGACGCCGACGCGTCGGGAAGCGACAGGGGCGCGGCCATCGCGAGACCGGTCGTGGCGACCGTGCCGAAGGCGAGACCGGCACAGGTCGCCGCCGTGACGAGGGTGCGCCGGGCGCGGTTGACGTGGGTGAGCTTTATATCGGAACGCAGCAAGGGAGATCTTTCGTCGAGGGCGCGCTCGTCGGGATCGAGCACGCTGTCGCGCCGTCGGGTCGGCACGGGCCCCGAGTGTGGGTGCTGGTTCTGGACGTTATCTTTTCGTTACCTGGAAGACCGGTG
>JAKOMY010000093.1 GCA_022702225.1 Microbacteriaceae bacterium
CCCCGTTCGGCAGGCGCGCAGCCGTACTCGTACCTGCACCCGCTGCTCGGCGGACCCTCGGGGGTGACCAGCACCGACCCGACTCCGGTGCGGCCGTTCGGGTTCGGGCTGTCGTACACGTCGTTCGAGCGTGGCGAGCTGCGGGCGGACGGAGTCGCGTCCGCCGGAGCGGCACCCGCCGAGGGCGTCGGCCTGAGCGTCGAGCGGGGGGCCGGGGTGCCGGCATCCGGAGCTTCTGCCGAGGTGCGCGCCGGTGACGCGTTCACCGTGTCGGCGCGCGTGACGAACACCGGAGACCGGCACGGGGCGGACGTCGTGCAGGTGTACGCGCACCGCGCGGTGGCCAGCGTCACACGCCCGGTGGCGCAGCTCGTGGCGTACGCGCGGGTCGAGCTCGCGCCCGGCGAAAGCGCCGAGGTGCGCTTCACCGTGCCCGCCTCGCGGCTGGCCTACAGCGACCGTTCGATGCGGCGCGTCGTCGAGGCGGGCGAGGTGGAGCTGCGGCTCGGGTCCTCGTGCGCCGACGTCGACGAAGCGGTGGCGCTGCGGATCGTCGGGCCGACGTACGAGCTGGGCGTCGAGGACGCGCGGATCGTCGAGGTCGAGGTGCGGCGGGGCTGACGGCGCGGGCGGGGTGCGAGACAGACCACCGCATCGGCTCTCGCACCGGTTTTTGCACCTGCTCGGAACCGCGCGGCGAGCAGTGGCGACCGGTGACGCACGCAGCCCCGCGCTTCAGCTGGTGCTGTCGAGGATGAGTCGTGTCGCTTCGTGGGGAACGTCCCACTGCGGAAAGTGGCCGCATCGTTCGAACCAGTGCAGCGAAGCGTCGGGGAACAGGTGGGTGGCGCGATCGGCCTGTTTGGGCACGGTCACCAGATCGCGCCGACCCCACCCGATCGTGACCCGGCCGGGTACCGTGCCCGCGGGGGCGCCCTGTTGCAGGGGGCCCTTGGTGAGGGCATTCATGGCGGCTCCGACCGAGGGGGAATCGGCCAGTCCGCGCACGTCCGGCAGCACCGTTTCCCGCGAAAGGACCCACGGTCGCGCTGACAATTGCGCCAGAAGCACCGTCCGTCCGACGGGGTTACTGAGCAAGGCGGGCAGAACGCCGCGCAATGCGCGAACCAGCACGATCGACGGCCGCAGCGTGGCGGCGAAGACGGCGCGCTCGCGGGGACTCCAGAACCCGCCAGGGTCCAAAGCGACGCTGTCCCCGCCCACTCCGCGCCGCGCAAGCTCGAGCACGATTCGGCCGCCCATCGACTGCCCGACGGTTGAGACCCCCTCCAGTCCCTGCTCGCGGATGAAGTCCGCGACGGAGTCGGCCAGCGTGGCAATCGAGACGTCACCGGGCAGCGGCGGTGTCTCACCGAATCCCGGCAGGTCGATGGCGATGACCTCACGGTGCCGGGCCAGCTCATCGAGGATCGGAGTCCAGGATCGCCAGCCTGCGCCCAGGCCGTGCACCAGCAGCAGTGGGCTGCCACTCCCGCGTCGAACATGATTCAGCGTCATGTTCGCAACGCTAACCCGGGTACTTTTCGAGCGCTCGGCGACTCGGACGATTGCGTCGGTCAGCATCGAGGCGTATAAGAGGGAGCTGCGTTTTCCCGGCGAGCGCCACGGTCACGACGGTGCCGCCCGGCGTGGGCGCCGGGTTCGGGTTTTCACGGCCGGCGGGATGCCAGGAAGTCAGCCGTCGCGTTCAGGAGCCGGTCGGCGTCATCCCGCGTGTTGTATGGCGCAAGCCCGACACGGAGAGCACCACCATCGCCGAGTCCGAGTCGTCGTGAGGCCTCGATGGCGTAGAAGTGACTGGCCGGGGCATTGATGTCGCGGCTCGCGAGAAAACGGGCGAGTTCCTGATCGCGACCGCCGGCGACCGAGACGAACAGGGTCGGAGACCGACGCGCGGCACGCGAGTGCACGGTGAGGTCGCCGAAGGCGGCGAAGCCGGTCTCGATGACTTCTCGCAGATCGGTCTCGTGCTCGTCGATCGCTTCGACCGCTCGGACGAGGCGTTCGCGGCGGGTTCCCTCGGGGCCGCCGATCGCGGCGATGAAATCGACCGCGGCAGTCGTGCCGGCCATCAGCTCATAGGGCAGGGTGCCGAGCTCGTATCTTTCGGGATCGGTGTTCGGCGAGGTCGCCAGCTTGTCGGGCTGCAGTTGGCCGAGAAGATCCGATCGCATCGTGACGGCCGCACAGTGCGGGCCGAGGAACTTGTACGGGGAGCAGACGAAGAAGTCCGCGCCGAGCGCCGGGACATCCACCAGCGCGTGTGCGGCGTAGTGCACGCCGTCGACGTACAACAGCGCTCCGACGCCATGGACCGCCTCGGCGATCCGGGGGATGTCCGGCATGGTGCCGAGGACGTTGGATGCGGCGGTGACCGCCACCAGCCTGGTGCGCTCCGAGAGCTGCTCGCGAACGGCATCCGTCGACAGCTCTCCGGTCGCCGGGTCGAAGTCCACCCATCGGACGGTCACTCCGGTGCGATCGGCCGCGATCAGCCAGGGCTGCACATTGGAGTTGTGGTCCAGCCGGGTGACGACCACCTCGTCACCGGCCTTCCACGTCCGCGAGATGGCCCGAGAAAGATCGAACGTGAGCGCCGTCGCGCTTCGACCGAAGACGACCGTCTGGCTCGGGACGTTCAAGAAATCTCCGAGTGCGGACCGGCACGCCTCGACGATGCTCGTGGCGTTGCGTTCGGCTTGAGTGACGAGACCCCGGTTGGCGAGCGGAGCGAGAAGCGCTTCGCCGATGGCGGCAGCGACGCTGGTCGGAGTCTGCGTCCCGCCGGGGCTGTCGAAGAACGCGGTGCCGCCACGAAGCGCGGGGAAGTGCGAACGGATGTCGTCGACATCCAGCGTCGAGGGGACCGTGGAGGGCTTCATGACTCTTCTTTCGCGGGGTGCATGACCGGTGCATCGGGGTGCGGGCTCTGTCCCCCGGCCGGGGCAACGAGCGACGCTGTCGTCCATCGTGGTCGCTCGCCCCGTTCGCGTAAACTGATGCTTTCTAAAGGGAGAGTTCACACTTCATGAATGACCCGATGAACCTCCGCTGGTTGCGCAGCTTCACGGCCGTCGTGGAACACGGTTCCATGGCGGCCGCAGCCGCGGAACTGGGATACGTGCCGTCGGCGATCACCCAGCACATCGCCGGACTCGAACGGGCGTTGGGGGTGGAACTGCTCGTCCGCCGACCCGGGAGTCGGATCGCCATCACGGCCGCCGGCCGCGCCCTCTTGGCGGCCACCGGTCCGCTGCTGATCGCCAACTCCGAATTCTCCGACAGCCTGCGTTCGATAAGCCGCTCCGAGGCCCCCGATCTCACGCTGGGAACGCACGGAACGGCACTGCAGTACCTGCTTCCGCGCGTCTTCTCGTCCCTGCAGAAGGACCCTTCCTGGCCGCGTGTGAACGTTCGCGAAATGGAGACGCCGGATGCCATCCCCCTTGTGCGATCCGGGGCGCTCGATCTGCTCGTCGGCTACCGGTACCTGCCCGCAGACTCGCCGCTGGCCGACGATCCGCTGACGGTGACGCTGGTGCACAGGGAGCCCATGCTGCTGGTGGCCGCGCCGGAGGCGGGTCTGACATTCGAGGAACTGGTCGACAAGGATTGGGCCCTCGGGCATCGCTCTCTGGGAGATCGACGTCTTCTGGGCTCCTGGTCGGAGCGCTTGCGCTTTCGTTTCCACGTGGCCTTCGAGAGCTCGGACCCGAATTGCCTGCTGACTCTTGCGAGCGAGGGCCTCGCGGTCAGCGTGGTGCCCGCCACCGTCGTCGCCGCGGGACTCGAGCGGGGCCTTCGCGTACAGATCGTGCCCCCTCCTGCCGGGATCGAGCCCTGGCATCGGGAGATCCTGGTGGTCACGCGCCCGTCGTTCCAGCCCCCCTTCCTTCCGGGGTTCATCGAGGGCCTGCGGGCCGGCCTGGATGCCGCGGAGAGGACGATCGAGGCCTCCCGCCAGGGGTGACTCTCTGCGATTCGGCCCGCCACGGGACTCCGCCTTCCACAACCCGACCGCAGCCCCCTGCCGAGCTGAAGGCCACCCCGCAAGAGACCGACGGGGTGCCGCGGGAGCGGCGACCGTCTCTCTCGCCCCACGCAGGAGAGCCCTCGCCGCCAGAACCACCGCCGTCAACGGGGAACGACACGGCCGAGACGGCGCGTTAGCGTGGATCCACGTCGTCGACGCCGCGAGAGGACCGCTTTGCTCCACAACGAGACCACTCCCCCGGCATTCGCCGCGCGCCCGGAGCACGTGAACGTCGACCAAGGCGCCGTCGTCGGCAACCCGGCATCCCGCGTGCATCCCGACCACGACGACGCTCGCGCCGACCCGTGGTCGATCGACCTGGAGCGCATTCAGTTCTCGCCGTACTTCTCGCGCCTGTCGGCGGTGACGCAGGTCGTGTCGCCGTCGATCGGCGGGGCGCCCGTGCACAATCGACTGACCCACACGCTCAAGGTCAGCGCGATCGCGCGCGTCGTCGCCCTGCAGCTCAACACGCGCTCGCGGCAGGCCGGCGAGGGCGACGTCTGCAACGCCACGGTCGTCGAGGCCGCCGCCTACGCCCACGACCTCGGGCACCCGCCCTTCGGCCACCTCGGCGAGACCACCCTCGACCGCCTCGCGCGCGAGGAACTGGGCCTGCCCGACGGCTTCGAGGGCAACGCGCAGACCTACCGCATCCT
>JAKOMY010000113.1 GCA_022702225.1 Microbacteriaceae bacterium
GGGCGCCATGACCGGGCTGAACCGCTCCACGGTCACGGGCCTGGTGATGGAGCTGACCGAGCTCGGCCTCGTCCGCGAGGCTCCGAGCGGGGAGCGCACCGGCAAGGTCGGTCGTCCCACCCTCGACATCGAACCGGAAGACCACGTTGCCGCCCTCAGCGTCCGCGCCGAGCCGCACGCCGTGACCGTGGCGCTGGTCGGCCTCGGCGGTGTGGTGCACGCCCGTCTTCGCCACGACACCGCGACGGCGCCCGCGCCGAAGCGGTTCGTGCAGATCGTCGCCTCGTCGGTCGAGGCGATGCGCGCCGACATCGACCGCCACTACCGCGTGGTCGGGGCCGGGCTGGCGGTCCCCGGGCTCGTCAACGCCAACGGTTCCGTCCTCGTCTCGCCCACCCTCGGGTGGAAGCGCGATCCGGTCGCGGCGCGTCTGAGCGACGAGCTCGGGATGCCGGTGGCCGCCGGCAACGACGCCAGCATCGGCGCCCTCGCGGAGTCGCGGTTCGGCGTGGGCGTGGGCGTCGGCAACCTGCTGTACCTCGGCGGCGCGATGCACAGCATCGGCGGCGGTCTCATCATCGACGGCACCCTGCTGCGAGGGACGTCAGGTTACGCCGGGGAGCTCGGCCACACCGTCGTCGACCCGCGCGGTCGCCCCTGCGTGTGCGGACGCCGCGGGTGCCTCGAGGCCGAGGTCAGCCTCGACCTGATCGAACCGCTGCTGGGGCGCCGCAAGCTCGACGAGGACGAACTCGACGTCGAGCTCGGCGTCGCCCGCGACCCCCGCGTGATGACCGAGGTGACGCGCCAGGTCGAGATGCTCTCGCTCGCCCTCACAAATTTCGTCAACGCTTTCGCCCCCGAGACGGTCGTGCTCTCGGGGTACCTCGGCGCGCTGCTGTCGGTGAGTCGCGAGCGCCTCGCCGACGCCGTGCGTGTGCACCCGCTGGGGGCCGAGGGTCGCACGATCCGCCTCGAGCGCGCACATCTGCGCTCGCGGCTCATGCTCGTGGGCCCCGCCGAGTTGGCCTTCAGTGACCTGCTCGCCAACCCCGCCGGCTTCCGGGGCTGACGCGACGGCCCGTCGCCCTGTCCGGCCTCGTCCTGGCCGGCCGCACACGGCCAACACTCCTGCGGCGAGCGAACGACGCGGCGCTCGCCCTGCGCGCTGGCCGGGATCAGCCTGTGGCTACGTTGTCAATCCCCACGCGCTTCCGACGCATGAGCTTTCGCGCCACTACATTCCTGCTCAAGCAAGCGCGGGGTTCGCATCTCCCTCGCCGCATTGCCTTGTCGGCTTCGCCAATCGGAAGACCGAACGATTGCGCTCCGGCTACTCTCGCCAGCCGCTTCGTGACGATGCAGGAGGCTCTCATGTTGTTGCTGTCGGTGGGAGTCATGGTGATCGCCGTCGGCGCCGTCATCATCGTCGTCGGAGCCTCGTTCGCGCAACGTCAACCTCTGGACCCACGAACCGCGTTCTTGCGCGTCGCGGCAGCGTCGGGCGTCATGGCGCTGGGCGCAAGCGTCATGTACGTCGTCGGAACACCCCAGCTCGACAAGATCTTCGCGAACACTGCCGCTGACGCGGCGCTCGTCCTGTCAGTGGGACTGATGGGCATCGCCGTCTCGATGGTCTGCGAACGGCGTGCGCGAGCGGCAGTGGTGCTCGCCTCCGTCGCGGGTCTGATCGTGGCCGTGTCCTCCGAACTGCTGCCCGCTGAGATCGCCCGGGCGGTGTTGCTGTACGCGTTGGCCGTGACGTGCGGTGCATGCGCGGTGCTCGCTGTCCGAAACGATCAGCTTCCCGGCCGGCCGGCGAGGATCCTCGCGGGGGCGATGGCGTTCTACGGCCTCTACTCCGCGGCCCGCGGGATCGCCCTGACGCTGTACGGGCCCGACTCTGCCCGCCCGGGATCGCCATTCGGCTACGTCGCCGCACTGACAGCCTCGGTGGCAGTGGACGTCACCATCACGATCGCCGTGGCGATGATGCTGGTTCCCGCCACTCGGGCCGCTCGACGGAAATCGCGATCCCTGACCCAGCTCACCATCAGCGATTGGGAACTCGTCGCCAGGGCATACGGTCCCGTCCGAGCAGGGCAGCTCGTCGAGGATCTCCAAGCTGCGACCCGCGATCTCGACCCCCACTCGGTCGACATCGACCGTGGTGTCGCGACCACCATCGCTACGGCGACTCACGCGCTCACCGGTCCGCTCACGTACGAGTACGGATGGCGACCAGAAGAGATCGCGCTTCTCGTGGGTGACGGCGATGTCGACGAAGAGTCCCCCGCGCGACCATCTCGCACCCGACGCAGCCCCGGGCTGGAACAGGGCGCGAGATCAACTCCGCGAGTAGCTGGACCATCGTTCTGAAGCGCCAGCCTCACCGCACAGAGATGAATCGACGTCCTCCGGCCGAACGCATCCTCTAACGAACGTCGCGCAGCGCCTTCGCAAGCTGATGGTCGGCGTAGGGCGAGGTGGAGAACGGAGGGACGGGTTCGTACCCGAGGCGGCGATAAAGTCCATGGGCCTCGGCGAGATCGTCACGCACGGTCAACCGAAGGGTGTGAATCCCACGCTCGGCGCTCAGCGCTTCGATCCCGCTCACCAGGGTCTTCCCCGCACCCCGTCCGCGAGTAGAGGCGTCGACGAACACCCGAGTCAATTCCGCCACTCCGGGCTCTACAACCCTCGCGCCCCCGCACCCCACGACCCGTTCTCCATCTCGGAGGATGACGAGGAAGCCTGTATCGCCTTCGAGATCGTCGCTGGGCTCGTCGAGCATCGCCTGCTCGACCTCGCGATCAGTGGCATCCCGGCCCCAGTAACGCCCGACGATGTCCGTGTAAAAGCGTCGGAGGACCGCGCTTCCGGTTGAAGACGCCGGGTCGACCAGGGCGATGGTGAGGGAACTCGTCGCCGGCGGGGCCAGTGGTTCACGTTCCATGGTCCGATTCTGGCCCGTCTCCAGGGCGGCCGGCGCGCGCTGAGTGGGCGGTGGATGCCGAAACCGCCGGTGCAGGGGTGTATCGCCCCGACGTGCAGACCATGAATGATCGGCTGCGGCGACGAAAGGTCCAACGTCGGGAGCGCGGGGCAGCCCGCGCGACGGTCAGCCCCCGAGCACCACGTTCACCGGCTCCTCGCCGCGGTGCAGGCGCTCGATCTGCTGGCGCACCAGGCGCGCGATGCGGGGGCGCATGGCATCCGTCGCCCCTCCGACGTGCGGGGCGATGAGCACGCCGTCGAGGCTCCACAGCGGGTGGCCCTCGGGGAGGGGCTCCGGGTCGGTGACGTCGAGGGCAGCCCGGATGCGGCC
>JAKOMY010000115.1 GCA_022702225.1 Microbacteriaceae bacterium
GCAGGCCGTCCTGCGTCGACACGTGCACGGCGAGCAGCTCGCCGCCGGCGGAGCGTGCCGCGATCCGGGCGCCGCGGCGCAGCAGCGTCTCGCCCTCGGGCCCGCCGGTCAGGGCCACCACGACGCGCTCGCGCGCCTGCCACGAACCCTCGATGCCGTGTTCGGTGCGGTACCGCTGCAGGGCGGAGTCGACCTCGTCGGCGAGCCACAGCAGGGCGAGTTCGCGCAGCGCCGTGAGGTTGCCGAGACGGAAGTAGTTCGACAGAGCGGCGTCGATCCGTTCCGCCGGGTACACCGAGCCCGCCGCGAGGCGGTCGCGCAGGGACTGCGGTGCCAGGTCGACGACCTCGATCTGGTCGGCGGCTCGGACCACGGCATCCGGGACCGTCTCGCGCTGAACGACGCCGGTGATCTTCTCGACCACGTCGTTCAGGGATTCGATGTGCTGCACGTTGACGGTCGTGATCACGTCGATGCCCGCCTCGAGCAGCTCCTCGACGTCGATCCAGCGTTTGTCGTTGCGAGAGCCGGGGACGTTGGTGTGCGCGAGTTCGTCGACGAGCGCGATTCTCGGGAGCCGTTCGAGCACGGCATCCAGGTCCATCTCATCGAGCGCGACGCCGCGGTGCGCCACGGCACGGCGCGGAACCACCTCGAGGCCCTCGGCTTGCGCGGCGGTCGCGACGCGGCCGTGCGTCTCGACGATCGCGATGACGACGTCGTGGCCCTCCGAGCGCAGCCGGCGCCCCTCTTCGAGCATCTCGTACGTCTTGCCGACTCCGGGCGCCATCCCCAGCAGCACGCGCAAGCGCCCGCGCTTCACGCGACGTCCCCCGTGCGCGCTCCATCGAGTGTCCACGACACGCCGCGCCGGCTCAGCGCCAGCGGCGTGTTCTGGACACTCGACGTGCACGGCTGCCGGAACGCCCCAGCGCCCCCACATCGCCCGAGTGTCCAGAACACACCGCGCCCGCGAACGGCCAGCGGCGTGTTCTGGACACTCGACCGTGGTTCCGGCGAACGACGCCGCCGCCGCACGGAGGGTGCGACGGCGGCGACGGGCGACAGGGTCATGACAGCGATTCTCGTCTCTCAGCGGGCGTCGAGCGCGCGATTGAGCTCCACGACGTTCACGCGCGGGTCGCCGAGGTATCCGAGATCGCGAGGAAGCGTGTGCTCCGACACGAGGGCGGCGACCTCCGACGAGGGGATGCCGCGGGCTTCGGCGACCCGTGCGACCTGGCGTTCGGCGTTCTCGACCGAGATGTCGGGGTCGAGGCCCGAGCCCGAGGCGGTCACCGCGTCGGCGGGGATCGAGCCCGGGCCGTTCAGCTCGCCGAACGCCGCACGGCCCTCTTCGATCGAGGCGACCAGGTCCGGGTTCTCGGGGCCGAGGTTCGAGCCGGTCGAGGCCGAGGAGTCGTAGCTCGCGGCAGACGGTCGCGACTGGAAGTACTGCGGGAGCGCGTTGCCGTCGGCATCCTGGAACGACTGCCCGATCAGCTGCGAGCCGGTGACGGTCCCGTCGGCGGTCTTGATGAGCGATCCGTTCGCCTGGAACGGCAGGGCGACCTGTCCGACCGCGGTGATCAGCAGCATGTAGGCGACGCCGAGCAGGAGGGTGAAGACGACCATCGCGCGGACGGCGACGGCGGTGGTACGCAGGGTGGTGCGCATGACGGGGCCTTTCAGAAACCGGGGAGCAGGCTCACGACGAGGTCGATGAGCTTGATGCCGATGAAGGGGACGATGACGCCGCCGAGCCCGTAGACGAGCAGGTTGCGGCTGAGGATGCTCGACGCGCTCGCCGCGCGGTACTTCACACCGCGCAGGGCCAGCGGGATCAGCACGATGATGACGATTGCGTTGAAGATGATCGCGCTCGTCACGGCCGAGGCGGGGGAGTGCAGCCCCATGATGTTCAGCGCCGCCAGGCCCGGGAACACGCCCATGAACATCGCCGGGATGATGGCGAAGTACTTGGCTATGTCGTTGGCGAGCGAGAACGTGGTCAGCGCTCCGCGCGTGATGAGCAACTGCTTGCCGATGCGCACGATGTCGATGAGCTTGGTCGGATCGGAATCGAGGTCGACCATGTTGCCGGCCTCTTTCGCGGCCGAGGTGCCCGTGTTCATCGCGACGCCCACGTCGGCCTGTGCGAGCGCCGGAGCGTCGTTCGTACCGTCACCGGTCATGGCGACGAGGTTGCCGCCCTCTTGCTCGCGCTGGATGAGGGCGAGCTTGTCCTCGGGCGTGGCCTCGGCGAGGAAGTCGTCGACCCCGGCCTCGGCGGCGATCGCCTTCGCGGTGAGCGGGTTGTCGCCCGTGATCATCACGGTGCGGATGCCCATCGCGCGCAACTCCCGGAAGCGCTCGCGAAGGCCGTCCTTGACGACGTCCTTGAGGTGGATGACGCCGAGCACGCGGCCGCGCCCGTGCGAAACTCCTGAAGATTCGGGGGCCAGGGTCGCCACGACCAGGGGAGTTCCGCCGGATTCAGCGATCTCGTTCGTGAATTTCAGGAGTTCAGCACGGGTGGCGTCGGACACCGTCGCGCGCTGGCCGTCGAGCCAGGCCACCACGGCGGACGCGGCGCCCTTGCGCACCTGCGTGCCGTCGATCAGGTCGAGGCCGCTCATGCGGGTCTGAGCGGTGAAGGGCACGGGCTCCGCGCCCCGGGGCATCTCGGCGACGATCCCCTGGGCCGCCGCGAGCTCGACCACCGAGACGCCCTCGGGAGTGGGGTCGGCCTGCGACGACAGCGAGGCGTACTCGGCGAGCTCGGGGCCTCCGACGCCCTGCATCGGAACGAACGCCGAGGCGCGGCGGTTTCCGTAGGTGATCGTGCCGGTCTTGTCCAGCAGCAGGGTCGTCACGTCGCCCGCCGCCTCGACCGCGCGGCCCGACATCGCCAGGACGTTGCGCTGCACGAGACGATCCATTCCGGCGATGCCGATCGCGCTGAGGAGCGCCCCGATCGTGGTCGGGATGAGGCAGACCAGCAGCGCCACGAGCACGGGGATCGAGACGGGGGATGCCGCGTACGAGGCGATCGGGTTCAGCACCAGAACCACGACGACGAACACGATCGACAGGCTCGCGAGCAGGATGTTCAGCGCGATCTCGTTGGGCGTGCGCTGGCGCGACGCGCCCTCGACGAGCGCGATCATGCGGTCGACGAAGGTCTCGCCGGGCTTCGAGGTGATGCGCACGACGATCCGGTCGCTCAGCACCCGCGTGCCGCCCGTGACGGCGCTGCGGTCGCCGCCGGACTCGCGGACCACCGGGGCGGACTCGCCCGTGATGGCCGATTCGTCGACCGTCGCGATGCCCGACACGATGTCGCCGTCGCCGGGGATGAGTTCGCCGGTCTCGACCAGCACGATGTCGCCGACGCGGAGGTCGCCCGAGGGGACGTCTTCGGTGGCGGCACCGGATGCCGAGGGGTCGGTGGGGGAGTACGAGACCACGCGGCGGGCCGAGGTCGTCGTGCGGGTCTTGCGCAGGGTCGCGGCCTGCGCCTTGCCGCGGCCCTCGGCCACGGACTCGGCGATGTTCGCGAAGAACACCGTGAGCCACAGCCAGACCGCGATTCCCCAGGTGAAGCCGAAGGGGAGGCCGGTGTCGTCGCCGCCGAGGAACGGCTCGGCGATCGCGATGAGCGTCGTCAGGGCCGCACCGACCCAGACGAGGAACATCACGGGGTTGCGCCACTGGGCGGCGGGGTTGAGCTTCTTGGCCGCGCCCGGGAGGGCGGCGACGACCTGAGCGGCGCTGAACGCGCGGCGCGGGGCGGCCGGCGCCTCGTCGGCAGCGGGGACCGGCGCGTGGGTGAGGGTGGACATCAGCGGGTAAGTCCTTCAGCGAGGGGTCCGAGGGTGAGGACCGGGAAGTAGGTGAGGGCCGTGACGATCACGACGACGCCGGCGAGCAGACCCGCGAACTGCGGGCGGTGCGTCGGCAGGGTTCCGGCGGTGGAGGGCACGGCATCCTGGGCCGCGAGAGAACCCGCCAGGGCCAGCACGAACACGATCGGCAGGAACCGTCCGAGCAGCATCGCCACACCCAGCGCCGTGTTGAACCACGGGGTGTTGGCGGTGAGCCCCGCGAAGGCGGAGCCGTTGTTGTTCGCCGCCGAGGTGAAGGCGTAGAGCACTTCGCTCAGACCGTGGACGCCCGGGTTGAGGATCGAGGTCGTCTCGACGTCGTCCCGGATGCCGGGAACCCCGAAGCTCAGAGCGGTTCCGGCGAGCACGAGCGTGGGCGTGACCAGGATGTACAGGCTCGCGAGCTTGATCTCTTTCGGCCCGATCTTTTTGCCCAGGTACTCGGGGGTGCGGCCGATCAGCAGGCCGCCGACGAACACCGCGATCACGGCGAGGATCAGCATGCCGTACAGGCCCGATCCGACACCGCCGGGGGCGATCTCGCCGAGCATCATGTTGATCATCGGCATCATGCCGCCGAGAGCCGTGTAGCTGTCGTGCATCGAGTTGACCGCACCCGTCGAGGTGAGCGTGCTGGTCGTGCCGAAGAGCGTCGAACCGAAGATGCCGAAGCGCACCTCCTTGCCCTCCATGGCGCCGCCGGCGAGCATCGGCGCTGTCCCGTTCCCGGCCATCTCGGCCCAGGTGAGAAGAGCCGCGGATGCCACGAAGATCGCGCCCATGACGCCGAGGATCGTGTAGCCCTGGCGGTCGTCGTTCACGATGCGGCCGAAGGCACGGGGGAGCGAGAACGGGATCACCAGCATGAGGAAGATCTCGAAGAGGTTCGTCCAGGGGGTGGGGTTCTCGAACGGGTGCGCGGAGTTCGTGTTGAAGATCCCGCCGCCGTTGGTGCCGAGGAGCTTGATCGCCTCCTGCGAGGCGACCGGCCCGCCGGGGATCGACTGGGCCGCGCCCGCCACCGTCGTGGCATCGGTGAAGCCCGAGAGGTTCTGGATGACGCCGCCGGCGAGCAGCACGACCGCCGCGACGATCGAGAACGGCAGGAGCAGACGGTAGGTGCCGCGCACGAGGTCGACCCAGAAGTTCCCGATCACACCGCTGCGGCGGTACGCGAAACCGCGAACGAGAGCGACAGCGATGGCGATGCCGACGGCCGCGCTGACGAAGTTCTGAACGGTGAGGGCGGCGAACTGCACGGTGTAGCCGAGGGTGGTCTCGCCGCCGTAGGACTGCCAGTTCGTGTTCGTGACGAAGGAGACGGCCGTGTTGAACGACAACGCCTCGCTCGGGGCGTCGAAGCCCAGCGAGAGCGGCAGCACCGCCTGAAGCCGCATGATCGCGTACACGAACACGACGCCGACGAACGAGAACAGCAGCACCGAGCGCAGGTAGGCCTGCCAGGTCTGGGCGCTGCGCGGATCGACACCGATCAGGCGGTACGTGCCCCGCTCGACGGCGAGGTCGCGCTGGCCGGTGTAGATGCGGGCGATGTAGTCACCGAGGGGGCGGTAGGCCAGGCCCAGGGCGACGAGAAGAGTGAGGCTGGTCAGGACGATCGACCAGATGGTTCCGCTATCCATGGGTCAGAACTTCTCCGGTCGGACGAGGGCGACCACGAGGTACACGACGGCGGCGACCGCGAGGACCGCGGCGAGGATCGAGAAGAAGATCACGGGCGCTCGCCCCCTCGTCCGGTGGTGCGGGAAGTCGAGGGGCGGGCCTCGGGGCCCAGCTTCTCGACCCCCTTCGCGACGAGGGCGACCAGCGCGAAGAGCGCGACGGTCGCGGCGAGGAAGACGGCATCGAGCACGACGACTCCAGATTCGGGTGAACACACCGCGGAGATCCGCGGGCACCGCGGGGCGGCACGTGTGTCGATACAACTCCTCGAGCCCGCGGCATCCCGGCGTCCTAACGCTTTCCCTACGGGTCGCTGACGGACACATACGGGGCGCTTACGGGGGATCGCCGCCGCCGAGACGGCAACTCGCTGACATCCCGCTTGCCGGCGGGCGCCGAGTTGCCAGCCGGATGCCGTCTCGAGACCATCGGCGTCGCCGCCGACCGCGCATGATGGAGGCATGCTCCCCTCCGACGGATCCGACGTGCGCGTCAGCGCGGGGCTGGTGATTCCGGCCGCGGAGCTGTCGTGGCGGTTCTCGCGCTCCACGGGCCCGGGCGGTCAGGGCGTGAACACCGCCGACTCGCGGGTCGAATTGATGTGGGATGCCGAGGCGTCGAGCGTGCTGTCACGCGTGCAGCGTGAGCGGCTCATCGAGCGACTCGGCGACCGGCTCGTCGGCGGGGTGCTGACGATCGCGGCATCCGAGCATCGGGCGCAGCTGCGCAACCGCGACGCGGCGCGCGCCCGCCTCGCCGCTCTCGTGGCCGAGGCCGTAGCCCCTCCCGCCCCGCCGCGTCGCGCGACGAAGCCCACCCG
>JAKOMY010000121.1 GCA_022702225.1 Microbacteriaceae bacterium
GCCCGCGCGCTCGTGGCCGGTGTCCGGAGCGACGCCGAGTTCAGCGGCCTCCTCGTACCGGAGCGCGACATCGACTGACCCCGGTGAACTCAGCGACGTGGTCGAGTGCGTCGGTCGATGAGCAGTCGTCGTCCCAGAGCCATCGCGGCCGCCCCGATGAGAGCACCCAGCGCGTTGGCGACCACATCGACAACGCTGCTCGTACGCCCGGGGAGGAAGACCCCTTGGAAGATCTCGACGAGAAGCGGGACGGCGCAGGCGATACCGAGGAGCCGCCATGGGTGCCCTCTGAGGACCACCCCCAGGATCACGCCGAAAGGGACGAACAGGACGACGTTGAGACCGAAGTCCATGGTTCGGGGGGTCGCCCCGGGGAAGAGCTCGTAGAGGACGGCGTAGGCGGCGCCCGCCTTGCGGTCGAGATGGTCGGGCCAGAGCAGGATGACGCCCAGGGCGGCGAGATAGACGGCCGTCATCGCCGTCGCGACGTAGCGTCGACGGGAAGGCGATCGATCGGCGGGCACGGAACACTGTAGACACGCGTCGCCCGTTCCGAGAGAGTGCTCCCGGGTGCGCCGGCCTCAGCCGCGGCGGCCGAACGTTCTGCGCACGATACGAAGGAGCCCGAGGAAGCCGAAGAGCCCGACCACCGCGCCGAGCACCGCGAACAACGTGATGGATCCCCCGAGGACGGGGCCTCCCCCCGCGATCACCAGGACCACGGCGATGACCACCGCTGCGATCGAGACCAGGGTGGAGGCGATCTCGCCCGTGGCCCGACCGAGGATGCCGCTGACGTCCTCTCCGTCGGCGCTGCGAAGGGTGATGCCGATGGAGCCCTTCTCAACCCCGGTGAGCAGCGCATCGAGGCGGCGCGGTATCTGTTCGAGACGAGCGAGGGCGATCACCGCCTGGGCCTGGGCGTCGGTGGCCATGCGTTTGACCGACACCGTCCGGCGCAGCAGGGTCGGCATGAGGGGAAGCGCTCGACCGACCATGTCGAACTCGTCGACGATGACCCGGAGACAGCCCTCGAGGGTGGCGAAACTGCGGAAGGCGGAAGCCAGCTCGCCCGGCAGGGCGATGTGATGCTGGCGGATCACGTCGACCATCCGGGTGAAGATCGAGCCGTGACCGCTCGTGCGCAGATGCTCCGTGGTCAGGACGACGCCGATGTCGTGCCGGAAGGCCTCCAGATCCACGTCTTCGGGCGCATCGACGATGAGCAGGAGCGCGTCGGTGGCCGCGACATCGTTCTCGCTGAGAGCGGCGAGGAGGAAAGCCGTCATGTGCTGGCGTCGGCTCCGCTCGATGATGCCGACGGCGCCGAAATCGATGAGGCCGAGGGTACCGTCGGTCTTCAGCACGACGTTGCCCGGGTGCAGGTCGGCGTGGAACACCCCGTAGACCAGGATCTGCTCGAGGACCGTCGCCATCAGTGTCTCCGCGAGGCGATCGCGCTGGGCGGGGTCGAGGAGGGCGATTCGAGCCGCCGAGTCGCTCAGAGCTGTTCCGTCGACGAGCCCCATCGTGAGCACTCGCTGGCCGGAGGCCTCGGAGAAGATGTCCGGGACGGTGATGAGGCCTCGTCGGTCGGGCTCCGCGCGATCGATCAGTTCGAGGGTCGATCCGATCATCTGGGTGTTGCGTGCCTCGATGCGATAGTCGAGCTCCTCGAGCAGAGTGGCGGTGAACCCGCGGGCGACGGACTCGATCCGGAGGTCGCGACCGACGCGCGTGCGAGCCTCGGCTCGATGAGCGAGACGCCCGATGATGTCGGCATCCGCCTCCACTTGCGCGCGAGCCGCGGGTCGCTGCACTTTGACGACCACGGCCGTGCCGTCGAGCAGTCGGGCCCGGTGCACCTGTGCGACCGAGGCTGCGGCGAGGGGGAGGGGATCGACCTCGGCGAACACGGAGTCGATGGATCGCCCCAGGTCTGCTTCGATGACCGATCGCACGGTGTCCCAGGGGAGGGTCGTCGCATTCGTCTGCAGAGAGGCGAGGGCGCCCAGATACGGCTCCGGCACGAGGTCTCGTCGGGTGGACAGCACCTGGCCCAGCTTGACGAAGCTGACGCCGGCGTCGTTCAGGGTCGCCACGATGGCGCGGGCACGTTCCTCGGAGGTGCTGAGCTGCTCCTCCACGCGGGCGCGGCCGCCGTGGAAGAGCCAACCGACGCCGTGGCGCGAGGCGATCGCGAGGATCTCCAGATACCGTCGGGTCCGCTTGCGCTGGCGGAGCGCGGCCCGGACCACATCGATCGGGTTGGGCAGCGGGCGGGTCGGGAAGATCGCCTCGCTCGCCACGAGGGCGGCGACTCCGAGGGCGAAGACCCACGCGAGCGAGAGCGTGATCAATCCCGCCCAGATCCACACGTCTTCGGAGGGAATGGATGCCGAGGCATCGGGCAGACCCGTCTGTCGCAGGGTCCACCCCGCCGACGGCACTCCCAGGAGGAAGACCAGGAGCCCCACGACGATGCTCCGCGGCCAACCGACCGCGGTCCCGAGGACCCGACGCGCGACGAACCCGACGAGTACCGCCGAGACGACGGCGGTGATCGAGATCAGGATGCTGGCCATCACGTGGTCAGCGTAGCCGGGTGCGGCTCAGTCGATTCGAGCGAGGCCGCATCGA
>JAKOMY010000128.1 GCA_022702225.1 Microbacteriaceae bacterium
ATTCCGGGACCCAATTGGCATCCGCCATCGAGTCCGGCAACTGGGTCGAGGGCGGCCTCGCCGCCTTCAGCACCGTCGTCGATACCGTCGCCACCGCCATCGACCCGCTCGGCTCGCTCATCGCCGCTGGCCTCGGGTGGCTCATCGACCACTTCGAGCCGATCAAAGGCTGGTTCAACGACCTGACCGGAGACGCCGGCGCCGTAGCCGGGTTTTCCCAGACCTGGACCAATGTCCAGAACCAGCTCAACAGCTCCGCCGACTACCTCGACCGCGTCGTCAGCGACCTCGACGATATGGCCGGCGAAGCCATCGAGGCCTACCGCCGGTTCCAGACCGACGCAGCCGCCCATATCCGCGCCTCCGGCCAATGGGCGGGCGCCATGGCCACCGGACTGCAGATCGCCTCCACGATCGTCCAAGTCGTCCACGACCTCGTCCGCGACATCCTTTCGCAGCTCGTCGGTTCGGCGATCTCGTGGGCCACCGAAGCCGTCGTCACCGTGGGCCTCGCCACCCCCTGGATCATCAGCCAGGTCTCTTCCCGCGTTGCGAGCTGGACCGCCAAGATCAGCGGCAAGCTCACCGGCCTGCTGCGCTCGTGCGGCAAGCTCGGGGACCTGTTGAACGAGTTGCGGGCGCTGATGAGCAAGGGGGCGAGTCTCCTCGAGAAGGTGCCCCGCCGTGCCGCCGGCGGCAGGCCCGCCGCCGACGCGCCTTCCGCACACCCGCACGAGCCGACCTCGCCGCTTCCCGATCCGCCGCCGGTCGCCCGGAATCCATCGGATCACCTCGGTCCCTCGGAAATCACCGACGCAACCCCGGGGCACACCAACATCCCCGATTCATATCAGCGCTTCGGCGACCTCTCGGAGTCTGAGTTCGTTGAGAAGTACTGGAACCCTGAAAGCGTCAACTACGACAAATCGACGGGCGGATGGCGCTACCCGCCGGATGACGGGTTCGACCTGTCGGCGGGGAGGGCCCCGAAGGAAGTCGACCTCCCCGAGGGCTACATCATGGACCGCTACGGCGAGCCGTACGGTAGATACACGTCGCCTTCGGGCACGCCGTTCCCGGAGCGAGCGATCCCGCCGGACTCGGTCGGTCAGCCTTATTTCCAGTACCGGGTGACCAAGCCCTTCGACGAAGAGTCCGGGATGCCGCGCGCCGGTGCCATCGCGCCATGGTTCGAGCAGCCCGGTGGAGGCGTTCAGTTCCACCTCCCGAAGCCCGTCCAGTGGCTTGAGGAACACGGGTACCTCACGAAAGTCGAGAATTGAGCATGCAAGACCTGACATTCGAGCAGTTGTGCGGTCTGCTCCGCGATGAGTTCGGCTCTGCTCCCATCTCGAGCCCTCAACACCCACGCGTGGGCGACGGCGATCCTGTTACCGGTGATCTGATCCTCCGGGAAGACGGGCCGTCCTCCTTCGCGGTTGGGGCGCAGGATCGTGGCCAGTGGTCTGAACTGGCGCGTTTCGCATCGGAGTCGGAGGCGTGCGCCTTCATCCTCGAACAAGTACGCAGGACGCATCGCCCGGGGGTGCGCCTGACTCCCGGAGAGAAGGCAGAATCCGAACGCGTCACGCGCAACTTCGACGACGAATTGCGCCGGTCGCTGGGGCTGTAGCCGCACCGCTGACGAACACGCACGAGACACGAGCACTCATGTTCGATCCCGCAGAAGCGGCGACGCGCTTCCTGCAAGCGCTCGAGAAGCTACCGACTTACACAGGAATCGTGTTCCACGGACTCCCCTCGGTCCCGCAGCTCGCGCCTGCTCGATGGACCCGTGGCGTCACCACCACCAGTAAAGACCCGCGGATCGCGACCGAGAACTTTTCCACGCCTGCGATTGCCGCCATCGTCAGCCGTACCGGACGCGACATCGCGGCGTTCTCCGCGCATCCCGCGGAGCAGGAGGTGGTTCTTCCCCCGGAGGTCGTCCTCCTCGAGGTGGCCCACACCCGTCTCCCGGACGGTCGTCCGGTGGTCGTCGTCGAGCAACTGGCGGAGCCGGACCCGAGGGCTGATCTCCCTCCGACTCTCGATGCCCTTGTCGCCGCCGTGCATGAGCTTTTGCAGCTGGCACAGGCTGGTGAGCCGTCAACCATCACCACCCCGGGCAAGTTCGTGGAGCCATTCTTCTTCCTCGACGAAGAGAGCGGTGCCCACACCGAGCCCTAATGCGATCTTTCTCCGCCCGCATTCACGACCCGGAGCAGCCGAAACCCCTCGGCTGCCCCGCGTGCCTCGACCTGGCGATGCGCGAAGGTCAGCCCGCCTTCATCGTCGCGACGTCGCCCGACGATTTCCTGTACCGGTGCGACTTCTGCCAGACCTGGTGGACCGCCAACAGCAGGTTCCGCAATCCCGCCACGGTCGCCGACGCCCAAGCGCGCTTCCCCGAACAGCGCATCGCGTCAGCGCCCGTCGTCGACGATGCACAGCTGAGCGAGGCGATCGTGCTCTTCACCGGGTGGGGCGTGACGCCGGAACCAATCGACGACGTCGCCCCTGTGGCGGCGCGATTCCCGAAAGATTTCCCGGCGCTCGAGCCGGTCTTGGCCGCGTTCGTCCGCGGTTCCGCATCGATCGTCTTCCACGAGGTGGCGCCCTCCGATGACGGGCTCCTCGGCCGCGTCCGAGCCCGTCTGGGGCTGATCATGCCCCGCCTCTCCGATGACGCCCTGGACGCCCTCACCTGGCGCTGGCCCTTCGTATTACCGCAAACCTCCCCGTTCTAGACCTCTCGCAAGGACCCATGACCCTCGACACCGCCCTCACCGCCTACATCTGGGCCGACGGCTCCGCCGTCCCCGGCCGGCATCCCGAATCCGTCCCCGACCGAGCCCTCCGCGACCGTGTCGAGGGCCTGATCGAGCGAATGGATGCCGTGACCCCCGGCGCCGACGCCACGGATCTCGCCGCGTGGGCCGACCGCACCGTCCGCGCGATAGCGAGCCAGTACGGCGACGTCGGCGAGGCCGGCATCCGGGCCCTCTCGGCCCTGCTCAGCTGGACCTGGCGCTGATCAGACCTGACCACGCGGGCACGGCTGCCACGTCGCGCGCCGACGGCGCGGGGCCATGGAGGTGGGCCACCACGACGCGAGTCGCGACAGCACCGACGAGAAGGCGGTGGGCTGGGGCCGTGCGGGGAGCATGACTCCAGCCTCGCGACCGGGCCTGCCCCGCGCATCATCGCAAAGGTCGAAACGCATCCCCCTCGGGGATGATCCCTACTGCGCGAGCAGCGTCGGATCCAGCGCCTCCGCGGCCGCCTTCGCCGCCACCGGCAGCACCTCGAGCACACGACCGAGCGCGACCTCGTCGTGCGCCGCGGTGAGGAACCACGCCTCGAACACGCTCGGGGGCAGCGAGACGCCGGCATCCAGCATCGCGTGGAAGAACGGGGCGTACCGGTACGAC
>JAKOMY010000134.1 GCA_022702225.1 Microbacteriaceae bacterium
CCGAGCTCGTCGGCGTCCATCGCCAGCTCCGCCGCGAGGAAGCGCAGCGTCACCGGGATCAGGTACGGCGCGTTCGGGCGGCCGCGGTAGGGCACCGGGGTGAGGAACGGCGCGTCGGTCTCGACGAGGATCCGGTCGAGCGGCGTGACCGCGAGAGCGTCGCGCAGGTTCTGCGCGTTCTTGAATGTCACGTTGCCCGCGAACGACAGGTAGTACCCGCGGTCTGCCGCGATGCGCGCCATGTCGGCGTCGCCCGAGAAGCAGTGGAACACCGTCCTGTCGGGGGCGCCGACCCTCTCGAGGGTCTCGAGCACGGCCTCGTGCGCGTCGCGGTCGTGGATCTGCATCGCGATGTCGTGCTTCTTCGCCAGCGCGATGTGCGCCTCGAAGGAGCGCAGCTGAGCGGGGATGCCGTCGGCTTCGGTCCGGAAGAAGTCCAGGCCCGTCTCGCCGATCGCCCGGACGCGGGGTTCGGCGGCGAGTTCGTCGATGACGGCGATCGCGGCATCCAATTCGCCTGCCCGCTCGTAGACCGGAGCCTCGTTGGGGTGGATGGCGACGGCGGCCAGCACCCGAGGGTGCGAACGCGCCGCCCACGCCGACCAGCGCGAGGAGTCCACGTCACCGCCGGCCTGCACGACGCCGTGGACGCCGACGTCGAGCGCGCGCTCGAGCTGCTCGTCGAGCGACAAACCGGTGTCGCCGTCCTCGATCTCGAGGTGCGTGTGATTGTCGTAGACCGGGATGCCGAGCGGCTCGGGCGCCGGCGGATAGCTCACGTCGCGACGGCCGTCGACCGAGCGCTCGCGCACGTACTGACTCGGATCACCGCCGTCGATGGTGCCGCGTGGGCGTTCGACGGGGGCGGAGCCGGGGGCCGGTGCGGCGGCGGTCGCCTCGCCGGGCTCAGGGACCGCCGCTGCACCCGACATTGCCGTCACGCCTGCTCGACGCGGGGGAACAGCGGCGAGAGCGCGTTGACCGAGGAGCCGGGGCGCAGCACGCCCCATGCCCCCGCTTCGCGCAGACGCTGATCGTGCAGGTCGCCGAGGCTCTCGGACGCGCCCAACGCGAACCACAGCTTCTCGGTCGATGCCGGCATGACCGGCGACAACAGCACGGCGAGCGCGCGCAGGCCCTCGGCCGCGGTGTACAGCACGGTGCCCAGACGCTCGCGCGTGGCCTCGTCCTTCGCCAGAGCCCACGGCTCGTTCTCGGTGATGTAGCCGTTCAGCGCGTCGACGATCGTCCAGATGGCGGCGATCGCCTCGTCGATGCGGAAACGCTCCACGGCGGCGTCGGCGTTCGCCGCGGCATCCGCCACGATCTTCTGGATCGTCAGGTCGCTGTCGGTGTAGGCGCCGGGCTCGGGCACGACGCCGTCGAAGTACTTCGAGATCATCGCGATGGTGCGGGACGCCAGGTTGCCGAAGCCGTTGGCGAGCTCGGCCTGATAGCGGGCCGAGAGGTCTTCCCACGAGAAGGAGCCGTCCTGACCGAAGGCGATCGCCGAGAGGAAGTAGAACCGGTACGCGTCGGAGCCGAAGACGTCGGTGATCTCGGTCGGCGCGATGCCGGTGAGCTTGGACTTCGACATCTTCTCGCCGCCGACGAGCAGCCACCCGTGCGCGAAGACGCCCCGGGGCACGTCGAGGCCCGCAGCCATGAGCATGGCGGGCCAGATGACGGCGTGGAAACGCAGGATGTCTTTGCCGACCACGTGGTACGCGGGCCAGCGGCGCGCGAACTCCGCGGTGACCTCGCCGGTCTCGGGGTCGGTGCCGTACCCCACGGCGGTGGCGTAGTTGAGCAGAGCGTCGACCCACACGTAGATGACGTGCGAGGGGTCCCACGGAACGGTGATGCCCCAGTCGAAGGCGGAACGCGAGATCGAGAGGTCTTTCAGACCGCTGCGCACGAACGAGACGACCTCGTTGCGCGCCGATTCGGGGCGCACGAAGTCGGGCTCGGTCTTGTAGAGCTCGAGCAGGCGGTCCTGGAACTCGCTGAGCTTGAAGAAGTAGTTCTTCTCTTGCAGCAGCTCGAGGGGCTTCGAGTGGATCGCGCAGACCTTGAGTCCCTCGAAGGGCCCCGTGCCGTCGACGATCTCGGCCTCGGGCTTGAACTCCTCGCAACCGACGCAGTACAGCGCCTCGTACTCGCCCGCGTAGATGTAGCCCCGGTCGAACAACGCCTTCACGAACTGCTGCACGCGCTCCTCATGGCGCGGCTGCGTGGTGCGGATGAAGTCGTCGTTGGCGACGTCGAGGGTCTCGAGCAGCGGGAACCACGACTCGGTGACGAGCTTGTCGACCCACTCCTGCGGCGTCACGCCGTTCGCGGCGGCCGCTCGCAGCATCTTCTGGCCGTGCTCGTCGGTGCCGGTGAGCATCCACGTGTCGTCACCCGCCTGGCGGTGCCAGCGCGCGAGCGTATCGACGGCCACCGTCGTGTACCCGTGCCCGATGTGGGGCAGATCGCTGGGGTAGTAGATCGGCGTCGTGATGTAGAAAGATCGGCCGGAAGTCACCTGGAGATTCTACGGGGAGGCACCGACACGGCCGACCGTGTGACGGGTGTCAGCGTTTGACGGCCAGCGCCGCCTGGTACAGCTCGCGCGAGGAGTGGCCGGTCTGCGAGGCCACCTCGGCGGCGGCCTCTTTGAGCCGCGCGCCGCCGCGCACGATCTCGAGCACCTGGGTCACGGCATCCGGGAACGCCACCTCGCGAGCGGTGGCGCCTCCGACGACGATGGCGATCTCACCGCGGACGCCCTCGGCCGCCCACGCGGCGAGTTCGGCGAGGGTTCCGCGCTTGACCTCTTCGTAGAGCTTGGTGAGCTCGCGGCAGACGGCGGCGGGACGATCGGCGCCGAACTCGGTCGCGAGGTCTTCGAGAGTGGATGCCAAGCGCGACGGCGACTCGAAGAAGACGAGGGTCCGCTCCTCCGACGCGAGCTGCGCGAAGGCCTTGCGGCGATCCCCCGGCTTGCGGCGCGGGAACCCCTCGAAGGCGAAGCGGTCGGTGGGAAGGCCCGCGACGGCCAGGGCCGTGACGACCGCGCTCGGACCGGGAATCGCGGTGACCGTGACCCCCGCGGCGGCGGCCGCCGCGACGAGGCCGAAGCCGGGGTCGCTCACCGTGGGCATGCCGGCGTCGCTCAGCACCAGCAGATCGTCTTCGCGGGCGAGCTCGACCAGTTCGGCGGCCCGCTCCTTCTCGTTGTGGTCGTGCAGGGCGATCAGGCGCGGCCGGTTCTCGACCCCGAGTCCCGCGAGCAGGCGCTGCGTGGTGCGGGTGTCTTCTGCCGCGACGACGGTGGCGTTCTCGAGCGCCTCGATCAGACGCTTCGAGGCGTCGCCCAGGTTGCCGATGGGGGTCGCCGCCAGGATGATCACCGTTCCACCTTAGGCTGGGGGCCGTGACCACCGCCGTCCCTCCGCTGCTCCCGTCGATCGAGCAGACGCGCATCGATCGGTGGCGCGACGCCCTCCTCGACGGCCCCCGCGGGTTCCGCTTGTGGCGCTGGCTCGCACCCGCTCTGGTCACCGTCCTCGCGGCCGTGCTGCGTCTGGTCGGCATCGGCAATCCGCACCAGCTCGTCTTCGACGAGACGTACTACGTGAAGGATTCGTGGAGCCAGTGGGTGCTCGGCTACCCCTCGACCTGGCCCGACGGCGCCGACGCCAGCTTCGCGGCGGGGGACACCGACGTCTTCACGGGCATCGGCAGCTACGTCGTGCACCCTCCCCTCGGACGCATCCTCATCGGCGCGGGCATGGCGCTGCTCGGTCCCGACTCGGCGACGGGTTGGCGCATCTCCGCCGCCGTCTTCGGTACCGCGACGGTGCTGCTGGTGTACCTGCTGGCGCGCACGATCACCCGGTCGATCCCCTTCGCGACCGTGGCATCCGGTCTCATCGCGATCGACGGCCTCGGCATCGTGCTGAGCCGCATCGCGCTGCTCGATGTCTTCCTGACGTTCTTCATCGTGCTCGTCTTCTGGTTCGTCGCCCTCGACCACCGGGGCAGCACCGACCGCTTGCGCACCGCCATCGCGGCCCTGCCGGGAGAACGGCACACGTGGGGGCCCGTCCTGTGGGCCCGCCCCTGGCTCTTCGCCGCGGGAGCCGCCGCCGGGGCGGCCACCGCCGTGAAGTGGTCGGGACTGTACGTGCTCGCCGCCGTCGGCCTGTACGCGGTGATCACCGACGCCCTCGCCCGTCGCCGCGCCGGAATCGATCAATGGCCGATGGATGCCGTGCGCCAGGGCCTCGCATCATTCGTCCTGCTCGTGCCGGTCGCGGTGGTCGTGTACCTCGCGAGCTGGTCGGGGTGGCTGTTCTCGAACGGCGGCTGGATGCGCGGCACCCCGGTCGCCGCGACCGGCATCTGGGGGTGGGTCCCGGAGCCGCTTCGACAGCTCTGGGCCTACCACCAGGAGATGTACGCGTTCCACGTGGGCCTCGTCACCCCGCACAGCTACGCGAGCCCCGCCTGGCAGTGGCCGCTGCTCATCCGTCCCACCTCGATGTACTGGCACCAGGACCAGGCCGGGGT
>JAKOMY010000151.1 GCA_022702225.1 Microbacteriaceae bacterium
CATCCGCGACGCCGCACCGCGTGGACCAGACCGCTTTCGACGTGCGCGCCGACAGCCGGCCGGGACGGCCCGACCGCTTCGAGGGACACATCGCCTACGACCGAGCGCGCGTCATCGTGCCCGATGGCCGTGCGGTCCAGGTCTACACCGTGCGCGTGCACCTGGTGCGGGGGGCCGGCGTCACGGACGCCGAGGTCACCGCCGCACAGGACCGCGCCCGAGCGAGCGTGACGGCCATCGTCAATCGCGGCTATCGACTTCCCAGCGGCGATCAGATGCATCTCGATGTCGAGTTCACCCCGACCGCTGCGACCGCGCACGCCACCGTCCGGGTCGTCGCCGGCGTCGACGAGGTGGGGACGACCGGCCGGGGGCCGGACGGGGAGCCGGTCACCGAGACGGACCAGCGGACGTGGCGGACCGATGAATCGGGAGCGGTCTTGACGCACGAGCTGCTGCACTTCCTCGGCCTCGCCGACGAGTCGCTGGATGCGCGGCGCATCTTCCTGCAGACTCCCCGGCGCAGCGCCGTGAGCAACGACACCGGCATCATGGGCGATGCGGTCCATCACGGCGGTGCGACGGTGTATCCGCGTCACCTCTGGACGATCGAGCGCATTGCCGACGGCGAACACCGGCTGCCGGACCGGCAGTACCCGGCCAACGACATCCTCCAGGGCCAACCGCTGCCCGTCTCGACCATCGGTGACCCCCGCGACCTGCGGACCCAGGTCGCCCGTCATCTGCGCGTGCGACCGGACCGTGTCTCGCGGTCGCTGGGCCTGGACGATCGGTCGACGGCGGCGGAGGTCGCTGCCGCGTGGCGCGGGGTCCTCGCGTCCGGGGTCATCACGGTCGACGGGCACACCGCCGCGGTGCACCGCACCGATGTGCGCATGCCGGCCGTGACGCCGACGGCCCCCGCGGCGAAACCGTCGGCGACCGACGACGCTCCCGCGACCGCGAAGCCCGAGACCCCGGCCGAGGACGTCTTCTCGCGCACGCAGAACGTGGAGGCCGGGGACAAGAAGTCCCTGAGCACCTCCCACCAGGTTGCAGGGCAGGTGACGGTGGCCGCGGGCTTCGGGCCGGGGTACCCCGCCGTGACCTTCGGCCTGGGCGCCGGTACGGGCTCCGATCTCGGCGTCAAGACGACGCTCAGCGACTCGGCGACCCCGGCGACCGCACCGACGCCCGCGCACGCCGCGGTGTCTCTGGCCCTCACGACGGGCGCCAGGACGACACCCGTCCGCGTCGACATGACCTTGTCGATGCCTGAGCTGGAGCACACCGTACCCCACGCCCGCCCGCAGCGCGGACGCGCGCCGGGGGCGCCCGCAGACCCGCGGAGCGCCGACCTCCGCGGCATCCGTCCCCAGCGCGCCACCCATCTCGACACCGTCGCCGTCCGCCCGACGTCGCAGAGGGACGTCGACGCACTCACGAGCCTGCTCACGGCGTCGGGGGCGGCGACGGCGAAGGGCGACTCCCTGGCGTTTTCGGTGGATGCCGGAGCACCGCAGGTCACCTTCCGGGGGGTGTCCGCGGGGTCGAGCAAGACCGCGAGCAGCACCGCCTTCTCGTCCGGCTGGTCGAAGAACAACGAGCTGAACGCCACGATCGGTGCGCGCGGGCGCGTGCGCAGCTTCTTCCGCACCGGCGGTGGCCTGACCGTGACGCTGAGCGGCCAGCACGGCGGATCGAAGGAGCTGAAGCATTCCAGCTCGCGCAGCGACGACGACAAGCTGGCGGTCTACACCCTCTCCCGCACGGTCCGGGTGGCGTCCGGTCGCGGCGCTCCGCAGCCGGTCGAGGTACGTACGACGTTCTCGGTGCCGATCGCCGACGCCGTGGCGCGCGGGCTGTGGCTGCCGGACGCCGTCGCCCCCGCCAACGGCAACGCACCGTCCGTGACGCCGGGCGCCGACACCGCCTTCGATCCCTCGAAGGACTCGTTCGTCTCGGCGCCCGCTGATCTGGCGGACCAGATCGCGACGGGACTCGGGCTGTCGGAGAAAGGTGCCGGTGCCGTTGCGGGTCGGTTCGACGGAGACGCCGGTAAGGCCTCGCTGCACGACGCGGCCACCGGCGGGGCGACCATCACGTGGCAGGAGGGCGGCCGGACGCACCGTGTCACGGTGCAGGCCGACATCGCCCTCACCGACGCGGACGACACCACCGCCAGCGTCCCGTCCAAGCGCGAGGAGTCCCTCGCGAGCAAGCGCGAGATGACGGTGGACTCCAAGCGCGGTCAGCGCTTCACCTTCGGGGGGCTTCTCCTCGCCGCGTCCGGGGCTCCGGCGACGAGCGCACTCGGCCCGGATTGGGGCCGGGCCTCCGCCCAGGTATCCGCCGGGCACCAGCGTTCGGTCAAGAGCTCGGCATCCCAGGCGTTGAAAGAGACGCGTGCGGCGTCCGGTGACACGCCCGCGGCCTACCACCCCGCGCACACGACCCTTCGGGTGGTTCACGAGTCGACCGCGGATGCGAACGTCTTCCAGCGTGCTCTCGCGGGCGGAAGGCTCTTCGGAAGCGGTCCGGCGAGCAGCCGGCACCGCGCGGAGACGCCGAATGCCGGCCGGTCGATCCTGGTGAGCGGGGTCGTCGTGCGTCGTCCCCAGCTGGACGGCGCCGCGCCGACCTCCGCGGGCGGGCGCACCCTCGTGGGAGCGGTCCGTGACAGCGCGTTCCGCGCGGTCGACCTCGCGGCTCTCGGCCCCTTCGCCAAGGTCGAGCGCATTCACGGGCATGAGGTGCACGCCGAGGTGCTCGAGGCCTCGCTCTCCAAGCGCGGCGACCTCACTCGCGGATCCGGCGCGCGACACCGTCGCATCTGGGGCAGTGGGAACTTCTCGAGCTGGGGCCCGCTGACCTTCGACACCGCCTCCGGCACCGTCTCCCGTACCCACGCCCTCACGCGATCGCCCTTCACCAAGCCGGGCGAGGTCACCGCGTCGGCCGTCGCGGCGCTCGCGTCCGACGCCGGACTCCGCACGATCGCGAACGCGGGGCTCGGCGGTCGCCGCGTGTCGACCGGTGATATGACGCTCACCGGCAAGCTCGGCGACCTGCGCGGCTCGGTCGAGGTGGAGCAGCGCCTGGGCAACCCCACCTTCGTCACCACCCGACAGGACCGGACGCTGACGCGAGGCTCCGGGGAGGACCGCAGCGTCGGGACGTCGCGGGAATGGAACGTCGGCTTCGGCGGCGACGCGATGCTGCGCGCGGTGGTGCCGGGCTCGAAGAATCGGTTCGTCATGCAGGGAGGGCTCAAGGCGGGGTACACCTACGGCCGATCCGCGGACCACAGCCTGTTGACCGGCAAATCGACGGAGCGCAGCCGGACGGGGGAGACCGTCGTCCTCCGCTTCGACGCCGAACGCACCTACTCGCCCACCCTGGAGCTGCGCCGGTGGCGGTGGCGTCGAGGTTTCGCCAACCCGTCGTACACCCGCTACGAGCCGGAGTCCGTGGACGTCGAGCTGCCCGCTGCCGAGGCCGCGAAGCTCCTGCTGGCGCACGGTGTCGCCCTGCCGCCCGAACTGAGCGCTCACGCTGCCGCGGC
>JAKOMY010000188.1 GCA_022702225.1 Microbacteriaceae bacterium
CGCCGGCTCGGGTGGGAGATCGCCATCGTGCTGCTCGTCAGCGTCGGTCAGTCCGCGATCTACTCGGTCGTCTCCTTCGTGCGTGCGGCGACGCGCGCTCCGATCTCGCAGCAGCAGACGCAGCTGAATCCCTCGCGCAGTGCCGAGCCGCTGTGGGACGCGATCTATCAGTTCCTCGACATCTTCTTCTCGCTGGCCCTGGTGGCCCTGGCCGTCTACCTGCTGTGGGAGCCGGCGAACAACGCGCTGCGCCGGATCGGCCTCGATTTCCGCCGTTTCGGCGGTGATGCCGCCCGAGGGGTCCTGCTGGTGATCTTGATCGGCGCCCCGGGAATCGGCGTGTACGCCATCGGCCGCGCACTCGGCCAGAGCATCGCGGTGATCCCCGCTCCCCTGGACTCGTCGTGGTGGGTCATCGCGCTGCTCATCCTTGCGGCGTTGCGCGCCGGTCTCACCGAAGAGGTCATCTTCCTGGGGTTCCTCTTCGACCGCCTGCGACGTCTCGGCTGGTCGTGGACGTGGATCATCGCGTCGACGGCCCTGCTGCGCGGCAGTTACCACCTGTACCAAGGATGGCCCTCGGCGCTCGGCAACGTGGTCATGGGACTGGTCTTCGGCTGGTGCTACAAGCGGTGGGGGCGCGTGATGCCCCTCGTCATCGCGCACACGATCATCGACATCGTCGCCTTCGTGGGATACCCCCTCGCGGCAGCGTGGTGGCCCGGGATCTTCGCTCCCACCCCCGCGCCGTCTCCGAGCTCCTGAGAATCAGGACTGAGGCGGCGACCACGTCCAGAACGCCGGTGGCAGCCCGTTGGGCTCGGAGGTGTAGGTCACTCCCCCGACACCCGCGGCGTTGACCACGGCGCCCGTCCGCTCGAGCAGCGGCACTCCCGCGTAGGCGGCGAACAGCGAGCGGTCGATGAGCTTCGCCTCCGACAGCACGTCGACGGGATCGGTGTGCGTGGTGAGGTCGTCGAAGAGCTCCTCGGTGTCGCCTCCGTCGATGCCCTCGGCGATGCGGTCGCGTGCCGAGCGGTAGAGGCTCTCATCCTCGCCGACCCAGGTGAGGGTGGCATCCGGGACCTCCGTCGCCGTCGCCGCGCGGACGGCGATCCCGGCCTTGGCGGCCATCGACACGAGGCGGGGGAAGACCAGCGCCGCCGTCGCGTCGGTGGTGTCGTAGGCGACGCGGAGCACGGCCGCTCGGTCGCCGAGGGCGGAGCGGGCGGCGTTCACGTCGGCCCCGGTCCCGGGCGCCCCGTTCCCCGACACGAGGTCGTTGTAGAGCTGGCCGGTCGCCGGTGAGGAGAGGAAGGACTGCAGGGGCTGCGCGTCGGGGCGGACAGCACCGAGGACGTCCTGGACGAGGGACGAACGGTCGAGCGACAGAGTCGTCGCCTGCCGGAGGTCGGAAGCCGTCGTCGTGGCGAACCGCAGTTGCAGCGTTTCGGACGTGGGCCCCACCTGCACGTTGAGTCCCGCGTCGGTCAGGGTCTTGCGTTCGGCGACGTCGAGATCGCCGACGTTGGCCACATCCACCGTGCCCGCTTCGAGCGCCGACAACTGCGCTGCCCGATCCGGGAAGAACCGGACGGTGAGGCCTTCGAGGCCCGGGAAATGCGCGCCCTGGTAGCTGTCGCGTCGAGCGAGCTGCAGGGTGTCGGCCGTGATCTCGGAGACGGTCCACGGGCCCGAGGACACGACACCGGCGGGATCGGGGGTGGTCCCCGGTGCGACGTCGAAACCGGTGTTCCACGCCTGCGCGGCGGCGGCCAGCACGGGGTTCGGCGCAACCGGCGCCTTCGGGTCGCCCTCGGGCACGGTGAGGATGGCGGTGAGCAGATCCTTCACGCTCACACCCGCTCGCTGCGCGACGACGTGCACGGGCCGGTCGAGCAGCCACTGCCTGTTCCAGTCGGCGAAAGGCTGGTCGTACGTGAGTATGAGCGTGTCGTTCGCCCGATCGAGGCGGGGCCGCGTCGTCCGAGCGTTCGGGTCGGCCGGCAGAGCGGTGTCGAAGTAGCGCGTGCCCGAGACCAGCTGCCCGTTGGCGTCGTAGGTGGCGTCGTCGAAGAAGTGCGAGGTGACGGCCCACCCGAACAGCAGGTCGTCGAGGGTCACCGGGGTGCCGTCCGACCAGACCCGGTCGGAGAACAGCTCGTAGCTGACGGTGAGCGGGTCACCGTCGACGCGGGTGATGCGTCCGAGCCCGTTGTTCGGCACGACCTGCAGGTTGCCGTCGAGGGAGCCCAGCTTCTCGTCGAGAAGGGCCGACACCGCCCGATTGGCAGCGGTGTCGCCGGTGGCGCTGGCGGCGTTGAAGCTGGTGAGGGAGCCGACGACGCCGACCGTCAGGCTCGTGCGCTGTTCTTTCGCCGGCTCAGGCGCCGGGTCGGTGGCCGAGCAACCGGCCAGCGCGAGACCTGCGGCGACGAGGAGGGCGATCACCCGTCCCGGGCCGCCACGGCGTGGATTCGGTCGAGGAACGTCGTTCAGCCCGTGGTGCACAGGGGCACTTTACTAAACGCCTCCTGAGGATCTCCCCGGTCTGCTGCGCGTCCCCCTAGAACGACGAAACGGCATCCCGTTCAGCCCCCACCGCGAGGTGCGGAAGGAGCGTTGGGGGGATGCCGTCTCGTCGAGGGACGGGCAGGGGTCAGGCGAACGCCTCCGGCGGCGGGCACGAGCAGACGAGGTTGCGATCGCCGTAGGCCTGGTCGATGCGGCGCACCGGGGGCCAGTACTTCCCGCGGATGAGCGAGCGCACCGGGTACACCGCGGTCTCGCGCGAGTACGGGTGCTCCCACTCACCCACGACCACGGTCTCCGCGGTGTGCGGGGCGTTCACGAGGGGGTTGTCGTCGGCGGGCCACTCCCCCGCGGCCACCGCAAGGGCCTCGTGCTTGATCGCGATCATGGCATCCACGAATCGGTCCAGCTCGGCGAGGTCTTCGCTCTCGGTCGGCTCGACCATCAGGGTGCCGGCGACCGGGAACGACATCGTGGGTGCGTGGAAGCCGTAGTCGATGAGGCGCTTGGCGACGTCGTCGACGGTGACGCCGGTCTGCTCCTTGAGGGGACGCAGGTCGAGGATGCACTCGTGCGCGACGAGGCCGCCCTCACCCGCGTACAGCACCGGGTAGTGCTCGCGCAGGCGCGCGGCGATGTAGTTCGCCGAGAGCACCGCCGCAGCTGTGGCCTGGCGGAGCCCTTCTGCGCCCATCATGCGGACGTACGCCCACGAGATGGGCAGAATGCCCGCCGAGCCGTGCGGGGCAGCCGAAACCGGACCGCCGTCGAACGTGCCGCCGGCGTGGTCGGCGCGCTGCGAGAACGGGTGAGAGGGCAGATAGGGCGCGAGGTGAGCCTTCGCCGCCACCGGTCCCACGCCAGGGCCGCCCCCGCCGTGCGGGATGGCGAACGTCTTGTGCAGGTTCAGGTGCGAGACGTCGCCGCCCAGGTCGCCGAAGCGGGCGAAACCGAGCAGCGCGTTGAGGTTGGCGCCGTCGACGTACACCTGTCCGCCGGCATCGTGCACGGCCTGCGTGATCTCGAGCACATCGTGCTCGTACACCCCGTGGGTCGAGGGGTACGTGATCATCAGGGCTGACAGCTCGGCCGCGTGCTGCGCGATCTTGGCCCGCAGGTCGCCGAGGTCGACGTTGCCGGCCTCGTCGCACGCGACGACGACGACCTTCATGCCCGCGAGGATCGCGGAAGCGGCGTTGGTGCCGTGCGCCGACGACGGGATGAGGCACACCGTGCGCTCGGTGTCGCCGTTCGCGAGGTGGTACCCGCGGATCGCGAGGAGCCCGGCGAGCTCGCCCTGCGACCCGGCGTTCGGCTGCAGCGACACCGCGTCGTACCCGGTGACCTCGGCCAGCCAGCGCTCGAGCTGGTCGATCATCTCGAGATAGCCGTGAACGTCGGCCTCGGGCGCGAAGGGGTGCACGCGCGAGAACTCGGGCCACGACACCGCCGCCATCTCGGTGGCCGCGTTCAGCTTCATCGTGCACGAGCCCAACGGGATCATGCCGCGATCGAGCGCGTAGTCGCGATCGGCGAGGGTCTTGAGGTACCGCATCATCGCCGTCTCGCTGCGATGAGCGTGGAAGACGGGGTGCGTGAGGAACTCGTCGTCGCGGTGCAGAGCGTCATCGATCCCCCGCAGCGCCACCCCATCGGGCAGCTCGCCGGCGGCGAGACCAAAAGCGTCCAGAACGACCGAGATATCGGCATCCGTCGTCGTCTCGTCCACCGAGACGGCCACGGTCGCGTCGTCGACCCACAGCAGCTGATAACCGCGCTCGCGGGCGCGGTCGACGACGTCCTGCGCGCGCCCGGGAACGTGCACGCGCACCGTGTCGAAGAACGCGTCGCTCACGAGCGTCAGGTCCTGAGAGCGGAGTGCGGATGCCAGGACGTCGGCCTTGCGCGCGACCTGCGTCGCGATCGCGCGGAGCCCATCGGGCCCGTGGTACACCGCATACATCGCCGCCATCACGGCCAGCAGCACCTGAGCGGTGCAGATGTTCGACGTCGCCTTCTCGCGGCGGATGTGCTGCTCGCGCGTCTGCAGCGACAGGCGGTAGGCGGGGGCGCCGACGGCATCCT
>JAKOMY010000199.1 GCA_022702225.1 Microbacteriaceae bacterium
GGTCAGGCCTCGGGCTCGCCGCTCAGCAGGCCGCGCAGCCAGTCGCGCGCCTCGACGAACACGTCGTCGCTGTAGCGCTGCGGGTAGCGGACGATCGCCCGGTCGGCGCGGGCGTACGACCCGAGGAAGATCACCTTGGGGCTGAAACGGCGAAGCCCCAGCAACGCGTCGGCCATGCGCTCGTCGAGCACGTGCCCATCGGCGTCGATCACGAAGCGGTAGCGGCCGAGGGCGTCGCCGATGGGGCGGGATGCCAACAGGCTCAGGTTGATCCCGCGCGTGGCGAACTGCTCGAGCAGTTCGAGCAGGGCACCCGGGTGATCCTCGGGCAGCTCGACGATCAGCGACGTCTTGTCGGCGCCCGTGGGAGGCGCGGGGGCGACGGTGCGGCTCACGAGCACGAAGCGCGTCACCGCGTTCGGGTTGTCGCCGATGCTCTCGGCGAGCACCGTCACGTCGTGGTGGGCGACGATTCCGGGAGCGGCGATGGCCGCGTCGGCGGCGCTCGTGCCGTCGAGGACGCCGAGGGCGCTGGCGACGTTGCTCTCGGCCGGCAGGTGCGCGTGCGCGGGCACGTTCTCGCTCAGCCACTTGAGGCACTGCGCGTAGGCCACGGGATGCGCGGCGATCAGCGATACGTCGTCGAGAGTCGTTCCGGGGCGTGCGACGAGCACGAAGTTCACCGGCACGAGGTACTCGCCCACGATGCGCAGTCCGGGCACGGTGGCCAGGGCATCTTGCGCGGTGGAGACGCCGCCGTCGACGGAGTTCTCGATCGCGATCATCGCGGCATCCGAACGCCCCTCGACCACATCGGCGAGTGCTTCGCCGACGTTACGGACCGGCCGCCAGATCTGGTCGCGCGCCTCGGGCACCTGGGCGAGGGCGGCCTCGGTGAAGGTCCCGGCCGGCCCCAGGTAGCTGTAGGTACGGCGGGCGGGCGCGGAGTCTGTGTCGGGCAGCACCGGCTCAGCCTAGCCGCGTCACGCAGGCCGCTCACCGACGGATTCGCTCGGAATGCGTCACGACGTGTGCGCATGTCGGATGCAGCGGGCAGACTGGACGTATGAGCAGTCGCGCAGGGCAGCCCGCAGAGGCATCCGATCTCATCGACATCGACGAACTGATCGCGGCGTACTACGACCGCAAGCCGGATGCCGCGGTGCCCGAGCAGCGAGTCGCCTTCGGCACCAGCGGTCACCGCGGGTCGTCGCTGAGCACGAGCTTCAACGAAGACCACATCCTCGCCACGACCCAGGCGATCGTCGACTACCGCGCCGCACAGGGCATCACCGGCCCACTCTTCCTCGGCCGCGACACCCACGGGCTGTCGCTGCCCGCCGAACGCAGCGCCATCGAGGTGCTGGTCGCCAACGGCGTCGACGTGCGCGTCGACTCGCGCGATGCCTGGGTGCCGACGCCGGCTCTCAGCCACGCGATCCTCACGTACAACCGTGACCTGGCCGCCGACGACCCGGGTCGTTCCGACGGCATCGTCGTCACGCCCTCGCACAACCCGCCCCGCGACGGCGGCTTCAAGTACAACCCGCCGCACGGCGGCCCCGCCGACACCGACGCCACCGGCTGGATCGCCGACCGCGCGAACGAGCTCATCTCAGCGGGCCTCGAGGGCGTGAAGCGCACGCGTCACGCCGACATCGACCTCGACGGCCTGGGCCAGTACGACTTCCGCGACGCGTATGTGCGGGATCTGGCATCCATCATCGACGTCGATGCCATCAAGAACGCCGGGGTCCGTATCGGCGCCGACCCGCTGGGCGGCGCGTCGGTGGAGTACTGGGCACTCATCGCCGAGGTGTACGGACTCGACCTGACCGTGGTGAACCCCGAGGTCGACCCGACCTGGAAGTTCATGACCCTCGACTGGGACGAGAAGATCCGCATGGATCCCTCGTCTCCCTCGGCCATGGCGTCGCTGGTCGCCGCGCGCGACGAGTACGACATCCTCACGGGCAACGATGCCGATGCCGACCGCCACGGAATCGTCACCCCCGACGCGGGGCTCATGAACCCCAACCACTACCTCGCCGTCGCGATCGACTACCTGTTCTCGCACCGCCCGAACTGGCCGGCCGACGCCGCCGTGGGCAAGACGCTCGTGTCGTCGATGATCATCGACCGCGTCGCCGCCTCACTCGGCAAGACGCTGCTCGAGGTCCCGGTGGGCTTCAAGTGGTTCGTGCCCGGTCTGCTCGACGGTTCCGTCGCGTTCGGTGGCGAGGAATCGGCCGGAGCGTCGTTCCTGCGCAAGGACGGAACCGTCTGGACCACCGACAAGGACGGCATCCTGCTCTGCCTGCTGGCCGCCGAGATCCTCGCCGTCACCGGCAAGACTCCCTCGCAGCGCTACGCGGAGCTCGAGAACGAGTTCGGCGCCTCGGCGTACCAGCGCGTCGATGCCCCGGCTTCGCCCGCGCAGAAGTCGGCTCTGTCGAAGCTGTCTCCGGATGCCGTGACCGCCACCGAGCTCGCGGGTGAGCCGATCACCGCGAAGCTCTCGCACGCGCCCGGCAACGGCGCGGCGATCGGCGGGCTCAAGGTGCAGACCGAGTCGGCGTGGTTCGCCGCCCGCCCCTCGGGCACCGAAGACGTCTACAAGCTGTACGCTGAGTCGCTCCGCGGCGAGGAGCACCTGCGCGCGGTGCAGGAAGAGGCGCGGGCCGTCGTCTCGGCGGCCCTCGGCCAGGCCTAAGTCGTTCGCAGCCGAAAGCGGCGTCGCCCCGACGGGTGGCGCCGCTTTCGCGTGTGGCGGGCCGCCGGGCGGAGTCGGTGGCGCCGTCGGGCGGAGCCGGTGGTGCCGTCGGGCGGAGCCGGCCGGGAAACGCCGGGATGTCGAGGCGCGTAGCCGGCGTGTCCGGCACGCACTCCGCACGACGGTACGCGCGGTGCCCGCCAGCGGACTGCGTCGTCCGGCGGAGTCAGCCGGTACCGTCGGGCGGAGCCGGTGGTGCCGTCGGGCGGAGCCGGTCGGGAAACGCCGGGATGCCGAGGCGCGTAGCCGGCGTGTCCGGCACG
>JAKOMY010000204.1 GCA_022702225.1 Microbacteriaceae bacterium
TTCAGCACCAGTGTGCGCATTTCTCGTCCTCTCGAATGGCCGAGACGGCTTCTCGGATGTTCGACTCGCGACGACGGCAGGCGCGAAAGGGTATGAAAAAGGCGCTGCCTAGACAGACAGCGCCTGAGAAGTCGCGGCGGGGCCGCGGCATCCGATCACACGATGCCGAAGAACGAGCAGCCCGAGCGCATCCATGGTGCGGATGCGCGGGCTGGTGTTCATCGGCTGGTCCCTTCGGTTCTTCCGACGTCGGTGACAGGCTAACCCACCACGACACGCCCGGGGTCGGCCGAGGGGGCAAACGGAAAGCGGCGTGTCGGAGAACGATGTCCTCCGCCACGCCGCCCCGTCAGAAGAATCAGCCGGCGTTCTGCTGCAGCCAGGCGTAAGGATCGACGACCGAGCCGTTGATGTGCACCTCGAAGTGGAGGTGATTGGCGGTCGAGCTGCCCGTCGATCCGACCAGACCGATGAGCTGGCCGGGGGCGACGGTCTGGCCGGCCTGCACCTGACGGCTGCCGTAAGTCATGTGGCCGTACGTGGTCGATACCTTCTGGCCGTTGATCACGTGCTCGATCACGATCGCGACACCGTATCCGCCGTAGCTCTCCTGCGAGACGCTGACGACTCCACCGGCGGCGGCGAAGATGGGCTGACCGCCGGGAGCGAGCAGGTCGACACCCTGGTGATAGCCGGAATCCCACAGACCACGACCGAGGGTGTAGCTCGTGAGGGGCCAGCGCACCTCGCCCGATCCGGGTGCGGTCATGTTGAGGTCGATGGAGCTCACCGAGGTCGACGCCTTCGAGGCGTTGGCGGCGAGCTGACGGGCGCGCTCGGCGGCGGCGGCGGCAGCTGCCTCTTGATCCTTCTTCTTCTGGATCTCGTCAGCCGTGGTGGCCGAGTAGCTGCTGCGGTCGAGGGTCTCAGCGGCGGCGTCGGACGCCACGACCAGCGACTGGTTGTCGGCAGCCGACATCTCTTGCAACGTCATGGTCTCGGCGGCCGGCATGGTCGCGGCATAGGCGGGGATCGCGACGGTCGCGACGAGGCCGGCGACCATCGAGAGGATCACCGCGCTGCGCAGCGGTTTGCCGACACGGCGAGGCGACGATGCGCCTCGAGCGGGGGTGGGGCGAACAACCGGAGCAGTCGTGAGGGGCGCGGTCTGCAGAGCGCGGCTCGTCGGTCGGGTCACCGCGGCACGAGTGCTCTTGCGGGTGGGTTCCGTCGCGGTGCCTTCGGGTAGGTCCGCTGCGGGCTCGTTGTGTTCAGCCAAAGTTCCTCCGGCGCCTCTGCGTCTTCGGGGACGCTGGCTCGTCAGCACTCGAATACGGGGCACGATGTGCGGGCTGGGCCCTGCGCGGACGACGAGCCGATGAGGCAAACCGCGAGGGGTCCGACGGCGGGCTTCTCACCTGTGGACTTTCTGAGGCTACCCGAAGATAACGAACAAGTCACGCTCCGGTAACCGCTCCCAGGCGATGCTCGGCCCGACCTTGCGGAAAGCGGCCGAGCTCAGTCCTCGGCGACCAGGAAGATGTGCGAGGCCACCTCGACGGGCAGTTCGAGCCCCTCGTCGACGCCGTCCATCTGGATGAGGACGTATCCCTCGTTGAAGCGGTAGTCACCGCGGGCGCCCGGCAGGACACCGGCGGCCTTGAGCTGCTGCAGCAGTTCGGGATCGACCTGAGCGGGCTCGGCGAGCCGGCGAACCGTGCCCGTGATGGGGGCGCCCGCATCCGTCAGCTTGCGGACCAGACCGATCACTCCGTCGTCGAAGGTGGCGCTCGCTGCGTCGCCGAGCTGATCGAGACCCGGGATCGGGTTGCCGTACGGCGACTCGGTGGGGTGGCCGAGGAGCTCGACGAGCCGACGCTCCACCTGCTCGCTCATCACGTGCTCCCAACGGCAGGCCTCATCGTGCACGTACGCCCAGTCGAGACCGATGACGTCGCTGAGCAGACGCTCGGCGAGTCGGTGCTTGCGCATGACGTCGACGGCCTTCTGACGGCCGGAGTCCGTCAGCTCGAGGCGGCGGTCTTCCGACACGACCACGAGACCGTCGCGCTCCATGCGACCGACCGTCTGAGAGACGGTGGGTCCCGAGTGCCCCAGGCGCTCGGAGATGCGCGCGCGCAGCGGCACGATCTTTTCCTCTTCGAGTTCGAGGATCGTACGCAGATACATCTCGGTGGTGTCGATCAGGTCGGTCATTCGGGTGTCCTCGATCTCGCGCGGCAAGTCCTCCCAGCCTACCGACCCCCTCCGACATGAGCGCGGGCGGCGTCCGAGGGTGACCCTAGAATCGGTGCCATGTCGCACGTGGAACTGCCCGCCGATCTCCTGCCCGCCGACGGTCGCTTCGGGTGCGGCCCCTCGAAGGTGCGCGGTGCGCAGCTCGAGGCCCTCGTCACCCGCGGTGCGTCGATCCTCGGAACCTCGCACCGCCAGGCACCGGTGAAGAACCTCGTCGCCAGCACGCGCGAGCGCCTGTCGCAGCTGTTCCGTCTGCCCGAGGGGTACGAGATCATCCTCGGCAACGGCGGGTCGACGGCCTTCTGGGATGCCGCCGCGTTCGGGCTCATCGAGAACCGCAGCCAGAACCTCGTCTTCGGCGAGTTCGGCGGCAAGTTCGCCTCGGCGGCCGCCGCCCCGTGGCTGCAGGCACCTGACGTGCGCAAGGTCGAGCCCGGTACGCGCTCGGCGGCCGAGGCCGTCGCCGGCGTCGACGTCTACGCCTGGCCGCACAACGAGACCTCGACCGGGGTGGCCGCCCCGATCCGGCGCGTGGAGGCGGATGCCGGAGCCCTCACCGTCATCGACGCGACCAGCGCCGCGGGAGGCATCGACTTCGATGTGGCACAGGCGGACGTCTACTACTTCGCGCCCCAGAAGAACCTCGGCTCTGACGGAGGGCTCTGGTACGCCGCTGTCTCGCCCGCCGCTATCGAGCGGATCGAGCGGATCGCGGCATCCGGCCGCTACATCCCCGAGTTCCTCAGCCTGAAGAACGCGCTCGACAACTCGCGTCTCGAGCAGACGCTCAACACCCCTGCTCTCGCGACGCTCCTGCTCCTCGACGACCAGCTCGGATGGATCCTCGACAACGGCGGCCTCTCGTGGGCCGGCGCCCGCACCGCCGAATCGTCCGGCGCTCTCTACGAGTGGGCCGATGCGAGCGCGGTGGCGACTCCCTTCGTGAAGGATCCCGCCGACCGCTCCCCCGTGGTCGTCACGATCGACTTCGACGACAGCATCGACGCCGCGGCGATCGCCAAGAGCCTGCGCGCGAACGGCATCGTCGACACCGAGCCCTACCGGAAGCTCGGCCGCAACCAGCTGCGCATCGCGACCTTCGTCTCGATCGAGCCCGAGGATGTGCGCCGCCTCATCGGCGCGATCGACTACACGATCGAGCGCCTGCCGCGGGCTTGAGCTGGCAAGAACGAAGGCCGTCCCGCACCAGCGGGACGGCCTTCGTCATGAGCGGCGGTCAGTAGCTGCGATCGCCCTCGTCGTAGTCGTCGTCATCGGAGTCTTCGTCGTCCGAGTCGACCTCTTCGTCAGAGTCGACATCGTCGTCCGCGCCGTCGAACTCGTCGATGTCGACGCCGTCGAGGTCTCCCGCGTGGAAGCGCGCCTTCGGCTCGTCGTCGTCTTCGTCGTCCTCATCGTCGTCGTCCGGCTCGTCGTCGTCCGGCTCGTCTTCGTCGGTGTCGTCGTCCTCGACGACCGCAGCGACCTGGGCCGCCTGGTACTCCGCCAGACGAGTCGCCCACGGCACCCAGTCGGGGGCCAGCAGAGCGCCGTCGCCGGGCAGCAGTTCCACCTCGAGCACGGTCGGCTCGGAGCCGTCCACGACGGCCACGGTGACCGTCCAGAACCAGCCCGGGTAGCCCGCGAGCCGGGTGTGGAAGCGCAGCGAGACCGCTCCGCCTTCCTCCGCGGTGTATCCGGCTGCGGGGCCGACGGTGTCGGCCGGGGTGATCTCGTGCAGGGCGGCGAGCGCGAGGTCGTGGGCGCCGGTCAGGCGCTCATCGACGGGCTGCTCAGGCTTCGAAGTCATCGGCGACCTTGCGCAGGACCGCGGCGATCTTCTGCGCGTGCGGAGCGTTGGGGTAGCGACCGCGTCGCAGGTCCCCTCCGATACCGTCGAGCAGCTTGACGAGGTCTTCGACGATGATCGCCATGTCGTCGGCGGGCTTGCGCGAGCGCTTCGACAGGCTCACGGGAGCATCGAGAACGCGCACCGACAGCGCCTGCAGACCGCGCTTTCCATCGGCGACCCCGAATTCGAGGCGCGTCCCGGCCTTCGGTCCGGGGGCTCCGGCGGGCAGGGCGGTTGCGTGCAGGAACACGTCCTGGCCGTCATCGGTGACGATGAAGCCGAAGCCCTTCTCGTCGTCGTAGAACCTGACCTTGCCGGTGGGCATGGACACCTCGCTGGATGAGTGCGCGGAAAGCGCGGCGGAACGCGGGACCCGAACGGATCCCGGTCTTCCAGCCTACGGCACCGCCGCCAGGCGGTAGGCTGAGCCCGATGAGCACCCGCACCTCCGGTGGCAGCACACCGGGCGACGACGTCCCCGTCCGCCGCATCGACCGCATTCTCGCGTTCATGTCGCTGGGCCTTCTCGCGCTGTCGATCGTGTGCTTCTTCGCCATCATCATCGGCTCCAGTTCCGGAGCCGACATGGGTTCCGGCGTCTGGCCCGTCATCGGCCTCCTCGTCTACGTCGCTCCCCCGGTGGCATTCGCGTGCCTCCTCGCCGTGCTCATCATGAGCTTCATCCGAAGGGCCAAGGCCAACAAGGCCTGACGACGTGCCCGAGACCTCCGCACAACGCGCACTTGCGGTCTCGTTGAGCGCGCGCAGCGACACCGACCTCGCCCGACTCTTCGCCGAACGCCACATCTCGCCGTCGAGCACGTGGCGCGACATGTTCGACGCGGCTGAAGCGCTGCTCGACCCGGCCTCGGTCGCGCGCGGGCTTCCCGCGCTGAGTCGTGACGAAGCCGTCGCCCTGCTCGACGCCGCCGAGGGACGACCGACGACCGGTGAGATCGGCGAGCGCCTGAGATCCCGTGCCCTCATCGGAGACGACGGGCTCCCCTTCCCCACGGTGATCGACGCCGCGCGCGAGATCCTGCCCTCGGGGATCCCGGATGCCGCGCCCCCGCGCCGCACCCATGCGACGCCCGAGAGCACCGGGGCCGCCTCCGAAGCGGTGTTCACCAACGCGGCATCCCTCGCCGACATCCTCATGCAGACCCTCGACGCCCCGCTCGGACGCATCGGATCGGGGTCGCTGGGCGCGACCGAGAGACGACGCCTCGTCGACGCCGGGGCCGTGACCACCGCGGCCGAAGCGGACCTGCTCGTCGGGCTCGCGGCCGAGGTGGGCCTTCTCGGAACGAACGAGCGTGCCTGGCTCGTTTCTCCCGCCGGGCGCGAGTGGCTGCGCCTGCCGACTCTCGAACGATGGCAGCGCACCGCAGAGGCCCTGCGTGACGCCCTTCCGTCGGCGTACCGCTCCACCGACGGCGGGTGGATCCCCAGCGAGAACTGGCGCTCCGCGACACCTTTCGACCCCGAAGGCCCCGACCGCGCAGACCTCTGGATCAAGCGCCTGGTCCGCTGGGGGCTCCTCGACGCCGACGGCCACGCGACCCCCTGGGCGCTCCCGCTGGCCGAAGGCGGCGACGTCGACACCTCGGCCCTGCGCGAGCTGCTGCCGCCCGAGGTCGATCGCGTGTACCTGCAGAACGACCTGACGGCGATCGCCCCCGGTCCTCTCGCCCCGCACCTCGACGTGCGGCTGCGCTCGATGGCCGCGCGCGAGTCGCGGGCTCAAGCCTCGAGCTATCGCTTCAGCGCCGCGAGCATCGGCGCCGCGATCACCGCGGGCGAGACGGCGGACAGCCTTCGCGCCTTCCTGACCGGTATCTCGCTCACGGGCCTCCCCCAGCCGCTCGCGTACGTCATCGAGCGCACCGCCGCCGAACACGGCCGCGTGCGCGTCACCGCCGACGCGCAATCGCACCTCACTCGAGTCATGACAGACGACGAGACGCTTCTGCGCTCGATGGAAGTCGACCAGTCGCTGCGCTCGATCGCTCTCACCCGAACCGACGACGAACTGGTCTCGCACGTCTCGGCCGACGTCGTCTTCTGGGCCCTCACCGACGCGCACTACCCCGCGGTGGCGGTTGACGCCGAGGGGCGCCCGCGCGCTCTCGAGCGCGCCAAACTGGCATCCCCCGGTGCGACGTCAACGGCGCCCGCCGACACCTACGCCGACCTCATCGAGCGTCTGCGCACGGGCGCGGGAGACTCGGATGCCGCGTGGCTCGAGCGCGAACTCGATCAGGCGGTTCGCGCGCGATCGATCATCGACGTGACGGTGCGCCTGCCCGACGGCTCTGCCCGCGTCTTCCGCTTGGAGGCCACCGGACTCGGCGGCGGACGCCTGCGCGGTCGCGACCGCGGAGCCGATGTCGAGCGCACCCTCCCCCTGTCGCACATCGACGGCGTCACGCCCGTCGAGTGACGGCCGCGAACGCCCTGCCCTCTTCGACACCGGTAGACTCGAACGCTATGGCTGACGGCCCCCTTATCGTGCAGAGCGACCGCACCGTGCTCCTCGAAGTCGCGCACCCGCAGGCAGAGACGGCGCGGCATGAGCTCGCCGTCTTCGCCGAGCTCGAGCGTGCACCCGAGCACATCCACACGTATCGCATCACCCGCCTGGGGCTGTGGAACGCGCGTGCAGCCGGCCACGACGCCGAGGCCATGCTCGACACCCTCGATCGGTGGTCCCGCTTCCCGGTGCCGGCCTCGGTCAGCACCGACATCCGCGAGTCCGTCAACCGGTACGGGCGCCTCGTCATCGAGCGCAACGACGAGGGCGAGCTCGTGCTGCGCTCGACCGACGCCGCGGTGCTCAGCGAGGTGTCACGCAACAAGCGCATCTCCCCGCTCCTGATCGGCCGCCCGAGCCCCGACAGCTTCCTCATCGACGCGTGGGCGCGCGGGCACATCAAACAGGAACTGCTGAAGATCGGCTGGCCTGCCGAAGACCTCGCCGGCTACACGCCCGGGACCCCGCACCCGATCGACCTGGCCGAGGACGGCTGGAGCCTCCGCCCTTACCAGCGTCAGGCGGTCGAATCCTTCTCCGAGGGCGGTTCCGGGGTCGTCGTCCTCCCGTGTGGAGCGGGTAAGACGCTCGTGGGTGCGGGCGCCATGGCCGACACCCGCACGACCACGCTCATCCTCGTCACGAACACCGTCAGCGCACGACAGTGGCGCGACGAGCTGCTGCGCCGCACGAGCCTCACCCCCGAAGAGATCGGCGAGTACTCCGGGCAGGTCAAAGAGATCAAGCCGGTCACCATCGCCACCTACCAGATCCTCACCGCGAAGCGGAAAGGCCAGTACGCCCACCTCGCCCTGCTCGACGCCCTCGACTGGGGCCTCGTGCTCTACGACGAGGTCCACCTGCTTCCCGCACCGGTGTTCAAGCTCACCGCCGACCTGCAGGCGCGCCGCCGCCTGGGCCTCACCGCAACTCTCGTGCGCGAGGACGGCCGCGAGGGAGACGTCTTCAGCCTGATCGGCCCGAAGCGCTTCGACGCGCCGTGGAAGGAGATCGAGGCTCAGGGCTTCATCTCACCCGCGGCCTGCTACGAGGTGCGTATCGACCTTCCCGCCGATGAGCGGCTCGAGTACGCCGCAGCCGCCGACGAGGATCGCTACCGTCTCGCCGCCACCGCCCCGGCGAAGATCGAGGTCGCCCGACGTCTGGTCGAACGGCATCCGGGTGAGAGGGTTCTGATCATCGGTCAGTATCTCGATCAGATCGACGAGCTCGCCGAGGCGTTGAACGCCCCGCAGATCACGGGCGCCACGCCGATCCCCGAGCGCGAGGAGCTCTTCCAGGGCTTCCGCGACGGGAGCATTCCGCTACTGGTCGTCTCCAAGGTCGCGAATTTCTCGGTCGACCTGCCCGAGGCCTCGGTCGCCATCCAGGTGTCGGGGTCGTTCGGATCGCGCCAAGAAGAGGCTCAGCGCCTCGGTCGACTTCTCCGACCGAAGCAGTCGAACCACACCGCGAGCTTCTACACGCTCATCGCGCGTGACACCGTCGACCAGGATTTCGCGCAGAATCGCCAGCGCTTCCTGGCCGAGCAGGGGTACGCCTACACGATCCTGGATGCCGACGGAATCGACGCCCAGGCCGCCTGACGCATACCAGCACGCGGCTTTCCGTTCCATATCCAGCACATTGCTGGGTCAGATCACGATAATGAGGGCATGACAGCTCCTCGCATCCTCGTCGTGGACGACGAACCGAACATCCGCGACCTGCTCATCACGAGCCTGCGCTTCGCCGGTTTCCAGGTGCGAGCCGTGGCCAACGGCGCGCAGACGATCTCGGCCGTGCTCGAAGAGGAACCCGACCTCATCGTGCTCGACGTGATGCTCCCCGACATGAACGGGTTCAGCGTCACCAAGCGGCTGCGCGGCGCCGGCTACACCGCGCCGATCCTTTTCCTCACCGCGAAGGACGAGACCGAAGACAAGATCATGGGGCTCAACGCGGGTGGCGACGACTACGTCACCAAGCCGTTCAGCTTGGACGAGATCGTCGCCCGCATCCAGGCGATCCTGCGCCGCACGATGCAGGCCGACGAAGAGTCGATCATCCGCACCGGCGAACTGACGATGGATCAGGACACCCACGACGTCAGCGTCGGAGACGTCTCGATCGACCTGAGCCCGACCGAGTTCAAGCTCCTGCGCTACCTGATGCTGAACCCCAACCGGGTGCTCTCGAAGGCGCAGATCCTCGACCACGTGTGGGAGTACGACTTCAACGGCGACGCGGGGATCGTCGAGAGCTACATCTCGTACCTGCGCCGCAAGATCGATCCGCACTCCTCGGAGCCGCTCATCCAGACCAAGCGCGGCTTCGGCTACATGCTGAAGTCGGGCAAGACCGCCTGAGCGAAAGGCTCGCTCCTGTCGCACTCCGACGATTCGCTCACGCGCTGGTGGCGCGGGCTGAGCCTGCGCACCAAGGTCACCGGCGTCACCGTCGCGTTGCTCGCGATCGGGCTGTTCACCGCGGGCATCGGGACCATGGTGTTCTTGCGCACCACCCTGGTGAACAACCTCGACGAGCAGCTCGCGCAGCAGGCCGCCGGCAGCATCGCGAACAGCATCTTCACCACGGCTCCCGTCGACGGGCGGGTCGTCTTCTCGCAGGTGGAGAACGCCCCGCAGATCGGGTCGATGGTCGTCGTGTACGGTCCCGACGGACAGCGCGAGGCGTTCTACAACGGCACGTCGACGACCGCTCTGCCCGACATCCCCCCCACCTTCACGGTCGAGCAGACCTACAGCCAGATCGATCGCCGCATCGAACTCGAGTCGCCCGAGTCCGGTCAGCACTTCGTCGCCCGGGTGGGGGTGCTGCAGGTGCCCGGAAACCCCGGGGTCTACACGCAGATGGTGATCCAGCCGCTCGCCCCGACCGACCGGATCGTGGCCGCCTACATCGGCATCTACGCCTTCGTCGCGCTGCTGATCCTCATCGCCACGGCCTTGCTGACCCGGTGGCTCGTCACCCTCGCGTTCCGCAACCTCCGCCAGGTGGAGACGACGGCCATGGATATCGCGGCCGGTGACTTCAGCCAGCGTCTGACGGACATCGTCCCCGACACCGAGGTGGGCCGGCTCAAGACCGCCATCAACGCGATGCTCGCCCGCATCGACGGCGCCCTCGGACAACGGGATGCCACCGTGCGGCAGATGCGTCGCTTCATCGGCGACGCCAGCCACGAACTTCGCACACCCCTCGTCACGATGCGCGGCTATGCGGAGTTGTACCGCATGGGGGCGATCCGCTCCGACGAGGATGTCGCGCAGTCGATGGAGCGTATCGAGAAGGAGGCGATCCGCATGGGGGCCCTGGTCGAGGACCTCCTCGCGCTCGCCCGCCTCGACGAGCGCCGTGACGTCACCATTACCGCCCTCGACCTGCGCCCCATCGCGCGCGACGCCGCCCTCGACCTGCGGGTGACCTCGCCCCAGCGTGAGGTCACGGTCGACGACGCCACCTCGCGCGACGAGCTGATCCTTCCCACCATCACCCTCGACCCGCTCCTGGACGCCGGAGGCAAGCCCGCGAACGGGAACGGTCGCCGTCGCACCGCTCCCACCACCTCGGCGATGGCGATAGCGGGCGCCACCCTCTCGCGGCTTCGGCGCCGATCGAAGGACGGCACCGAGTTGGCGGCATCCACTCCTGCGGATGGGACCCCGGCCACACCGATCGGCGTGGTCCGTCCCGTGCCGCGCCTCGCCCCCGTCGTCATGGGCGACGAGAACAAGGTGCGTCAGGTCGTGGCGAACCTGCTCGGCAACGCGCGGCGTTTCACCGCCGAGGACTCCCCCATCGGGCTGCGCGTCGGCGTCGACGGCGAGTCCGACATGGGATGGATCGAGATCATCGACCACGGCGAGGGGGTGCCGGAGCAGATCCGCGAGCAGATCTTCCAGCGCTTCTGGCGCGCCGACACCTCGCGCACCCGCGAGACCGGCGGCTCGGGTCTCGGCCTGTCGATCGTGGCATCCATCGTCGATCTGCTGCACGGCACGGTCGATGTGCGCGATACCCCCGGGGGCGGAGCGACCTTCCGTGTCTCCCTCCCCCTCGCCGATCGCCGCGACGCCCAGGAGCACGCGCTCATCGAGACGCAGCCGCTCGAACGCCTGCCCGAGGGGTACCGGCCCGACGCGCAGACGTGACGGACGCCCCGACGCTTGACCCTCACACGATGTGAGAGGACACGATGGCTTCATGGCCGAGACCCCGAACCTGATGAGCATCGGTCGGTTCAGCGCCCTCACCCGCCTGTCGGTGCGGATGCTCCGCCACTACGACAGTCATGGTGTGCTGGTCCCCGCCGACATCGACCCCTGGACCGGATACCGGCGCTACGCCCCGCACCAGCTGATCGACGCGGCCGATGTGCGCAACCTCCGCGACGTGGGCTTCGGCGTCTCCGCCATCGGCGCCCTCCTCGACGCGCGTGGCACTCCGGCGTGGACTCGCGCACTGCAGATGCAGCGCGCGGAACTTCATGAGGAAGCTCGCGCAGCGAGGGAGAGGGTGTCGCTGATCACCCGCCTTCTCGAAACCGGAGACCATCCCATGTCCATCACGCTCACCCGCACCACCGTCCCCGCACTGACCGCGGTAGCCCTGCGCGGCACCGTGGCGTCCTACTCCCACGAGGGGGAGCTCTGGGGCCGCCTCATGCCTCTCCTCGCCGAGCGGTCGATCGCACCGATCGGAGCCTGCGGCGTCATCGAGCACGACGACCAGTACGTCGAGCACGATGTCGATCTGTCGATCTTCCTGCCCGTCGCCCCCGGGACGACGGTGGACGCCCCTCTCACCGTGATCGAGCTGCCTCCCCGCGACTGCCTCGTCGCGCGTGTGACGGGCCCGTACGAGCAGATCGCACAGGCGCACGACATGATCAACGCCCGCCTCGTGGAAGACGGCTTGAGCCCGCGCGGCGACGACACTCTCGCCTCGCGCGTCTTCAACGTCTACCTGACCACCCCCGACCGCGTACCGGGTGACGCTCTGGTCACCGACGTCTGCCGCCCGCTGAGCTGACAGCGGCCACGTCCGCAACACGCAGAACGCCCCCTCCCGGAGGAGGGGGCGTTCCGTGTGTTGCCTAGGCGGGGATCAGAAGTCCATGCCACCGGTCGGGTCGCCCGCGGGAGCGGCGACCTTCTCGGGCTTGTCGGCGACGACGACCTCGGTGGTGAGGAAGAGGCCGGCGATCGAGGCGGCGTTCTGCAGAGCCGAACGGGTCACCTTGGCGGGGTCGATGATGCCCTGTGCGAACAGGTCACCGTACTCGCCGGTCGCGGCGTTGAGGCCGTGGCCCACGGGGAGCTCGGCGACCTTGTTCGCGACGACGCCGGGCTCGAGACCGGCGTTGAGCGCGATCTGCTTGAGCGGGGCCTCGATGGCGACGCGCACGATGTTCGCGCCCGTGGCCTCGTCACCCGTGAGCTCGAGGTTCGCGAGAGCGTTCTTGCCGGCCTGGATGAGCGCGACGCCACCACCGGCGACGACACCCTCTTCCACGGCGGCCTTGGCGTTGCGCACGGCGTCTTCGATGCGGTGCTTGCGCTCCTTGAGCTCGACCTCGGTCGCGGCTCCGGCCTTGATGACGGCGACGCCACCGGCGAGCTTCGCGAGGCGCTCCTGGAGCTTCTCGCGGTCGTAGTCGCTGTCGGTGTTCTCGATCTCGCGGCGGATCTGGGTCACGCGACCCTCGATCAGCTCCGACTCGCCGGCACCCTCGACGATCGTGGTCTCGTCCTTGGTGATGATGACCTTGCGCGCACGGCCGAGCAGGTCGACGGTCGCGTTCTCGAGCTTGAGGCCCACCTCTTCGGTGATGACCTGGCCGCCGGTGAGGATCGCGATGTCCTGCAGCTGCGCCTTGCGACGGTCGCCGAAGCCGGGAGCCTTGACGGCGACCGACTTGAAGATGCCGCGGATCTTGTTCAGCACCAGGGTCGCGAGCGCTTCGCCCTCGACGTCCTCGGCGATGATGAGGAGCTCCTTGCCCTCCTGGATCACCTTGTCGACGATCGGCAGAAGGTCCTTGATGTTGGAGATCTTCTGGTTGGCGATCAGGATGTAGGGGTCTTCGAAGACCGCTTCCTGACGCTCGGGGTCGGTGACGAAGTAGGGGTTGATGTACCCCTTGTCGAAGCGCATGCCCTCGGTGAGCTCGAGCTCGGTGCCGAAGGTGTTCGACTCCTCGACGGTGACGACGCCTTCCTTGCCCACCTTGTCGATGGCCTCGGCGATGAGCTCGCCGATCGCGGGGTCGGCGGCGGAGATCGACGCGGTCGCGGCGATCTGCTCCTTCGACTCGACCTCCTTGGCGGAGGCGAGGAGCTCGTCGGTGACGGCCTTGACGGCCTTCTCGATGCCCTTCTTGAGCGAGATGGGGTCGGCGCCGGCGGCGACGTTGCGCAGGCCCTCGCGCACGAGCGCCTGGGCGAGAACGGTGGCGGTGGTGGTGCCGTCACCCGCGACGTCGTCGGTCTTCTTGGCGACCTCCTTGACCAGCTCGGCGCCGATCTTCTCGTACGGGTCGTCGAGCTCGATCTCCTTGGCGATCGAGACACCGTCGTTCGTGATCGTGGGGGCGCCCCACTTCTTCTCGAGCACGACGTTGCGACCGCGGGGGCCCAGGGTCACCTTGACGGCGTCGGCGAGAGTGTTGAGGCCGCGCTCGAGACCGCGCCGGGCCTCTTCGTCGAAAGCGATGATCTTTGCCATAAGTGTGTCGTCCCTCCCGGACGGGTGACTTGCAGATTTTGGCACTCGACGAAAGCGAGTGCTAATTCATTCTGGCACTCGCCCCTAGGGAGTGCAAGCCACGAGCCGCCCCGTAAACGCCGAACGCCGCGGCATCCGGAAGTCGGATGCCGCGGCGTTCTCGCCAGAGCTCAGGCCAGGCGAACGGACTCCGCCTGAGGGCCCTTCTGACCGGTGCCGACGGTGAACTCGACGGCCTGCCCCTCTTCGAGGACACGGAAACCCGACATCTCGATGCTCGAGTAGTGGACGAAGACGTCCTGCCCGTCATCGACGGTGATGAAGCCGAAGCCCTTCTCGGCGTTGAACCATTTGACAGTGCCCTGCGTCATGCGAATCTCCTGTTGCTGAACGACGAGGTCATCGTAAGCACGGAGGATGCCGCGGAATCGGGGTTCCGGAGCATTGTTGACGCGCGTGCATCCAAGTTGTTACGCCGCGGAAACACGCGGCGCTCGCGGACTCAGGAGGAGGGCGAAGCGGAGGGCTGATCGCTCGCGCGGTCGAGTCCGATCACGACGATCAGGCGCTTGACGTCGCTCTCGTCGGCCGGGGTGTTCGGGTCGTCCGTCGGCTGCAGGAAGTCGCTCTGCGCGATCTGCGCACCGCCGATCGTCTGGGCCAGGCCCTCGGCCGCGGCCGCGTCGCTCTCGAGGCGGTAGTAGATCGTGGTGTCGGCGAAATCGGTGCTGTCGGAGTTGCCGGTCTCGACGTTGTCGCCGCTCCAGCCCGCGGCCACGATCTGATCGCGAACGGAGGCCGCGAGGCCGTTGTCGGGAGTGCCGTTGAGCACGACCACCGAGTACGACGTGTCGACGACGGCCGGGATGGTCGGCTCGACCGAGACGGTCGGGCTGGGCGCGGCGTCGGAACCGAGCGAGATACGCCCCGAGACCAGGAGCGTCGCGAAGATGCCGGCGATGATCAGCACCAGGGTGGCGATGGCCGCCCACAGGAACACGATCCATCCGCGCAGACGGGGGTTCTCGGCCCGGTGAGCGCCGACGCGGCCGGATTCAGTCGGCAGGTCGTCGAAGCGATCCCGAGGGAAGGTCGATCTGGCCATTGGACGATGCTATCGGTCGCGTCGAGGCGAGCCCGTCAGCGGGCCGCCGTCCGGCCGAGACGAGCGCGGTGCTGATCCGCCGCGTCATCGCGCCGCCGCCGCAACCGGCGCACGAGCATCGGATCGTGTGCGAGCGCCTCGGGGGTGTCGATCAAGCGCCCGAGCAGCTGGTAATACCGGGCAGGCGTCATCGAGAACTCCGCGCGGATGGCCTCTTCTTTCGCGCCCGCGTGACGGCGCCACTGGCCCTCGAAAGCGAGGAAGGCGAGGTCACGGTCCGACAGAGGCACGCCGTTACGCTACTGCGCCATCGCTCACGATCCCGGATGCCACGCCACCCACGCCCCGAGAGGGTCGACCTCCGCGAGCACCTCTCCATCGAGAGCGAGCGCGAATCCGCCCCGCACGGGCTCGGGGCGCCGCGTCCAGCCGTCGTGCAGGCCGGGCGCGTCGAGCGTGATCCACCGGCCTGCCGCCCGGGCGGCATCGATCACGGCGGCGCGGTGCACCCGGGGCACGTGAGCGAGCACGCCCGGAGTGGTCACGACCAGGGTCGCCCCGGCCGGAGCCTGGGCGGCGAGCGTGGGAAGGGCCTCGGCGCCGTCGCCCGCGACGAGCAGAGGCGGGTCGGCCGCCGCGATGTCGAGCGCCCCCTCGATGCGTTCGAGACGCCCCTCCTCCCCCGGCCAGACGAGGCCGGTGAGCCAGTCGCGGTCCTGCGCGCGGCGGGCGTCGAGGGGGCTGAGGTCGATGCCCGCACGCCAGACGATCTGCGGCATGTGCAGGTCGGGGTGCCCCTCGAGGTCGCTGTCGAGAACCACGCGACTCGGACCGTCGACGGGGTCGACCGCGACGATCTCTTCGCGGTGATAGCGGTACGAGTACCGATCGGGATAGAGGCAGAGCCCCGCGCTCACCCCCACCTCGAGCAGGGCGATCGGCCCCTCGATCAGAGCGAGGGCGGGGAGCAGGGCCGCGCAGCGGAGGGGCTCGTTGGTCTGCACGCTCCGGCGACCGCATTCCTCGACGATGGCGTCAGCGTGGGCCGTGACCCATGAAGCCCACGCATCGACGTCGTCGAGGGGCGCGCCGAGCAGACGCATCACGGCGAACACCAGCGGCGGCTGTCGTCGCGTCTCGGGGATCCGCGCGAGGGCGGCAGCCACCGCGGTGTCGTCCGCGACACGCTCCGCCCAGTTCGCGTACACCGCCGAACGACCGGGAGCCTCGTCTTCGGAGAAACGCCGATAACGATCGACGACGGCGGTCACGGCATCCTGGGTCACCCGGAGATTATGCCGTCACGACCTGACCGCTGCCGGGCACGAGAGAATAGAGCCGAAGAAGGAGAGTGAACATGACCTACGCCGTCGACAAGTCCGACGACCAGTGGCGCGCCGAACTCAGCCCCGAGCAGTACGCGGTGCTTCGCCAGGCGGGTACCGAGCGCGCCTGGACCGGTGAGCTGCTCGACGAGAGCCGTGCCGGTCTCTACACCTGCGCCGCCTGCAACGCCGAGCTTTTCCAGAGCGGTACCAAGTTCGACTCGCACTGCGGGTGGCCGAGCTTCTACGAGTCGGTCCGCCCCGAGGCGGTCGAGCTCATCGAAGACAACAGCCACGGCATGCAGCGCACCGAGGTCCGCTGCGCCAACTGCGGCTCTCACCTGGGACACGTCTTCCCCGACGGTTTCGGCACGCCCACCGGCGACCGGTACTGCATGAACTCGCTGTCGCTCAACTTCACCCCCGAAGACAAGGCATGAGCGCACTCGAGGCGATGCGCGACCGCCGGTCGTGGTCGAAGGTCACCGACCTCGCCCCCACCGGTCCCGAGCTCGAGGCGTTCGTCGCCGCGGCCGGTCGCGTCGCCGACCACAAGAGTCTGAAGCCCTGGCGGCTCATCGAGATCCGCGGCGCCGACCGCGACATCCTCGCCCGTGCGCTGAACAAGGCGGATGGCAAGAAGGGGATGTCGTCGAAGCCCCGGCGCGCACCGCTGATCATCGCGGTGGTGGCGAACCTCCGGTCGAAGAAGATCCCCGCGTGGGAGCAGGAGGCCGTGGCATCCGGAGTCGCCCACATGTTGAGCCTCGTGCTCGACGAAGCGGGCTTCGGCGTGTTCTGGCGCACCGACGACAAGACCCGCAGCAAGGTGCTCGCCAAGGCGCACGGGCTCGACAAGGGCGAGGTCCTGCTCGGTTGGCTCTACATCGGCGGCAAGCCCCCTCGCACCCGCGCCACGCGACGCAAGACCGTGGATGCCGCCAAGCACATCTCACGCATGCCCGGAGGCAAGAAGAAGCGCTCGGTCGACGAGACGCGTCTCTGACCCCTGCTCGTTCGACGCCGCCGCGGGACTCCGGTCCTCGGCGGCGTCGTCGTTTCCGCCGTCAGCGACGGCGGCGGAACGGAACGGCGGCGACGGTCACTCCGCCGATCGCCACGGCCGCGGCGAGCAGAGCCACCAGGGTCGAGGGGGCCGCCGGCGCGGGCCACAGCGCGTCGAGCAGCACCGAGGTCGCGAGAAGTCCGACGACCGAGCCGAGACCGAGCAGCAGCACACCCGTGCGGCGCACCACGACCGACGACAAGAAGATGTAGATCACGCCCACCGCCCCGCCGATGTAGAGCCACGGCTCGGTCGGCACGGTGCGCGGTGCCCCCACGACCGCGACATGCACGCCCGCGGCGACCAGCAGGACCACCGTTCCGCCGATGAAATTCACCAGCGTCGCGGTCAACGGGCTCTCCACGCGAACGCGCAGACGTCCGTTCGTTCCCTGCTGCCACGCCACGCCCGCACCCGCGATCACGGGGACGACGAGCATCCAGGGGGGAACCGCGCCGAGCGCGTCCCCCGACAAGCAGACGACGACGCCGGCGATCGCCAGTAGCGCACCGATCAGACGGCGAACGGTCACCGGAACGACGCCGGCCGGTCCGTACCCGATGCGGTCGAGCACGAGCCCACCGGTGGTCTGCCCGGCGACGAAACCGACGGTGAACAATGCGACGCCGATGGTCGCCACCGTCAGGCCCTGGCTCGCGACGGTGAACGCCCCGAGCAGACCGCCCAGCAGCATCCACGGCGGGATCGATCGAGACCGGATGCCGCCGACCAGACGCCCGAACCCGCGTCGGCCGCCGGGGATCAGCGCCGACAGCGCGATGAGGATGAGCAGGCCCGAACTGAACGAGATCGCGGCGGCGACGAAACCGTCCCCCAGCTCCGCACCGAGACTGCCGTTGATGCGCGCCTGGAGCGCGGTGAGGGCGCCGATGAGCACCGCTCCTCCGACGGCCAGTCCGACTGAACCCCGCTCCGCCACGGCTCTCCCCTCGCGCCCCCGCGCGGGAGCCACCGTCGATCGTACGACGCGGGGTGGGGCCGAGCCGGCGGTCACCCGTCTCCCCGTCGCTCACTCACCCGGCCGCCAGAGCGTCCCGCTCCCGGCGATTGCGGACTGCTGCGCCGACGAAGATCGCGACGAGGGCGACGAGCGACAGCAGACTCACCGCATACAACGCAGCCCCACCGACCGCGAAATCGCCACCGCTGATGCCGTAGGTGTCGGCGAGTCCCATCCTGGGGCCGAACGAAGCGACGAAGTACCCGGGCATTCCCGCGGCGAGCAGACCGAGGTAGCCCGCGACGGTCGGCCATACCCCGGCGCCGGTGACGGTGAACAGGACGAGGAAGACGACCGCGAACAGCGGGCCCAGTGCGATGATCGCGACGACGAACCCGTTCGGCGGGCCCTGATCCGCCTCCTCCACCGCGCGCCAGACCGCGTGGGCCGTGAAGCCCGGCACGGCCGCCTCGGGGTTCCACACGAGGATCTGCAAGAGGGCGATGCTCGCGTAGACCGCGACCACGACCACCCCCGTCGATGCGGCGACGAGAGACGACGGGCGACTTACGGATTCCGGGACCACGGGCCCATGATGACTCACGGTCTCGCTCCCCACCAGCGCCGCGGCACGTCGATGTCGACCGCGGTGGTCCGGATGCGTCAGGCTGTGACCCGTGACCCAGCTCCGCCCCGGCCCCGACGACGTCTCGCGCCTGATCGACGACCTCCGCGCGGCCGACGCCGACCGCGAGTTCCTCGCGCACGCCGAACAGCATCTGCCCCGCCTGCACGACCTCTTCACCCAGCTCTACGGCGATCGACCCGACGGCCTCGAGCGCTTGGCATCCGTCCTCGATCTCGCGCGCACCTCGTGGACGGCGCGCCCGCGCACGCTGAAGGCCCTCGACCGGGAGCGCGAGAGCGCGCCGGACTGGTTCGAGAGCGAGCGCATGCTGGGTGGTGTCTGCTACGTCGATCGGTACGCGGGCGGGCTCAACGGCATCCGGGATTCCATTCCGTACTTCCGCGAACTGGGCCTGACGTACCTGCACCTCATGCCGCTGTTCGACAGCCCCGAGGGCAACAGCGACGGCGGCTACGCGGTGTCGAGCTACCGCCGGACGAATCCGGCGCTCGGCACGATGGAAGAGCTCGCGGCCCTCGCGACCGATCTGCGCCGGGCGGGAATCTCGCTCGTGGTCGACTTCATCTTCAACCACACGAGCAACGAGCACGAGTGGGCGCGCAAGGCCGTCGCGGGCGAAGCGGGGTACGAGGACTTCTACCTGATCTACCCCGACCGCGAGCTGCCCGACGCCTACGAGCAGACGACGCGCGAGATCTTCCCCGACGACCACCCGGGATCGTTCGTCCAGCTCGACGACGGACGCTGGATCTGGGCGACGTTCTATCACTTCCAGTGGGATCTCAACTACGCCAACCCCGCGGTCTTCGAGGCGATGGCCGGGGAGATGCTCTTCCTCGCGAACCAGGGCGTCGAGATCCTCCGCATGGATGCCGTGGCCTTCATCTGGAAGAAGCTCGGCACGACCTGCGAGTCGCTGCCCGAAGCCCATCTGCTGCTGCAGGCCTTCAACGCGGTGCTGCGTATGGCGGCTCCGGGTCTGCTCTTCAAGTCGGAGGCCATCGTGCACCCCGACGAGGTGATCTCGTACATCTCGCCGGAGGAATGCCAGATCTCCTACAACCCCCTGCAGATGGCCCTCACCTGGGAGGCGCTCGCCACTCGCGACGCCCGACTGCTGCAGCAGGCGCTCGAGCGCCGCCACGCCCTGCCCGCCGGCACCGCATGGGTGAACTACGTGCGCAGCCACGACGACATCGGCTGGACGTTCGCCGACGAGGATGCCGCCGAGCTCGGCATCGACGGCTACCCGCACCGCCGCTTCCTCAACGACTTCTACGTCGGCCGTGCCGAGGGATCGTTCGCGCGCGGCGTGCCGTTCCAGGAGAACCCGCGCACGGGCGATGCCCGCGTCACGGGCACCACCGCGTCGCTCGCGGGTATCGAGGCGGGTGACGCCGGAGGTGAGGACCGGGTCGTTCTCGCCCACGCCCTGGCGCTCTCGAGCGGCGGCATCCCCCTGCTCTATCTCGGCGACGAGGTCGCCCAGCTCAACGACTACTCGTTCGCCGAGCGGCCGGAGGAAGCGGGCGACAGCCGCTGGGTGAACCGCCCCTTCCGTCCCGAGCAGAATTACGAGGATCGAACGGATGCCGGCACCCCGGCCGGCCGCGTCTACTCGCGGCTGTCGCGTCTCACCGAGGTGCGCCGGTCCACGCCGGAGTTCGCGGGCAACGAGCTGATCGCCTTCGGAGCGAACACGGCGTCCGTCGTGTCGTTCCTGCGCCCGGGCGACGGGTTCTCGGTGCTCGTTCTCGCGAACGTGGGTGACTCGTCCGCAGAGATCGATGCGCTGACGCTGTCGGGAATGGCGCCAGAGGCCCTCGACCTCGTGTCGTCGCAGCCCGTCTGGCTGGGCGCCGGTCTCACCCTCGCGCCCCACGGCGTGCGGTGGCTGCGCGTGCGGATGCGCTGAGCCGTGTCCGACGATCCCGTTGGAGCAC
>JAKOMY010000054.1 GCA_022702225.1 Microbacteriaceae bacterium
GTTCGTCATCATCAAGAGCCGCTACCTGAAGGAGCACCCCGTCGAGGGTCTCGGCGATGAGCTGCGCACCTGGGTCGGCCAGCAGATCGGGCCGATCGCCCGCCCCCGCGACGTCTACATCGTCGGCGAGCTGCCCAAGACCCGCTCGGGGAAGATCATGCGCCGGCTCCTGCGCGACGTCGCCGAGGGCCGCGAAGTCGGAGACACCACCACGCTCGCCGACACGGCCGTCATGAGCGTCATCAGCGCCCAAGTGAAGTGAGCTCGGATCCCGGATGCCGCGGGCTTCGGCATCCGGGATCTTCTCGACGAACTCGATCACCGAGCGCCCCGTGGCCACGCGATCTCGTACTGCGACAGGGGTCGAAACCGTTATTCAAAGGGGGATGAGCGTGGCGGATCACATTCGTGCCGGGTTCGGCGAGCAGCATCTGCGCGGCGTCATCCGTGCGAGGCCGATCGCCGTATCGTGCGTTCGGCCCACGGGATGAAGAGCATGGCCCCTCCCGCCCGCACCGCCGGATACACCCCCGCCACCCAGACGATGGATGCCAGGGCGTCCCCGGCGTAGTGCACGCCGATGACCACGACCGACACCGACATCCCCACGACCAGCACCACCCCGACGACGATCCCGAAGGCGCGCCATCGCGTCGTCCAGAGCGCGCAGATCAACACGGCGGCGAACGATGCCGTGAAAGCGACGTGACCGCTCGGGAACGACGGGTCGGCCGTCACGCCGACCGCGTGCGTCATGGCGTCGGACATCCCGGGCCGCGGGCGGTCGACGATGAGTTTCGCCGCTTCCGCAAGACCCCACGTCACGGCCACTCCCCCGAAGAAGGCGAGGGCGACCTGCCATCGGCGCGAGAGGAGGCCTACAGCGACCGTGGCGACGACCATGATGCCCGCCGCCGGCAGAGGTTTCAGCGAGCGGTAGAACCCCTCCGCCACCTGGGTGAGGGCGCTGACATGCAGATGATGCACCGCGTTCGAGAACGCCACGTCTATCGGCACGAAGCGGAGGATGAATCCCACGGCGAGGAGCACGACGATGGTCGAGATCGCCACCACGATGTCGCGCCGGAGGTGAGCCGAAGGAGTGAGAAGTGCGCTCTCGGCCGTCGACGGCCCACTCGGCGCGGAAGAGGAGGTCACGGGGGCATCCTGCCCCCGCACACTTCTGAATCAGCCGAGACCGATACCCGACGATGACGAAAGGGACACCCCGTGCGACCAGGGCGTCCCTCTCGTGCGAAGCCCGGGGTGCCGGCATCCGGGGTCGTCGTCAGGCGACGGTGAAGATCACCTCGACCTCGACGGGGCTGTCGAGGGGGAGGACGGGCACACCGACAGCGGAGCGCGCGTGGGCGCCGGTCTCACCGAAGACCTCGCCGAGGAACTCGCTCGCGCCGTTGATGACGCCGGGCTGCCCGGTGAATTCGGGGACGGATGCCACGAAGCCGGTGAGCTTGAGCACCCCGGTGAGGTTGTCGACGCCGCCGACGAGGGCCGCGGCTGCGGCGATCGCGTTGAGCGCGCACTGACGGGCGAGGGTCTTCGCATCCGCGGGGGCGATCAGACCCTCGGACTCACCGACCTTGCCGGTCGCGGGCAGGGCACCCTGGACCATGGGGAGCTGACCCGAGGTGTAGACGAGGTCTCCGTGACGCTTGGCCGGAATGTAGGACGCGACCGGAGGCACCACCGCCGGGACGTCGACGCCGAGGGCGGCGAGGCGCTCGGAGACGCTCACTGCTGGCCCTCGAACTGTCGCGCGGCCGTCTCGGCAGCACCCAGGCCGGCGTTGGCCGCGCCGCCGCCGGTGGGCCGCTTGAAGTAGGCGACGAGTCCGCCCTCGGGACCGGTGACCACCTGCACGAGCTCCCACCCCTGCTTGCCCCAGTTGTTGAGGATCGCCGCGGTGTTGTGGATGAGCAGAGGTGTGGTGAGGTACTCCCACGTGGTCATGACGGGCTCCCGGAGGTGGCTCGGAGCGCGCAGCTGTGTTGCGCGCGAGGGTGGACGCGTCCGCGCGCGAGCGCACGCCTTCAAGGCATCGCCCAGCAACGTCGCTTAGCATCAAGCCTATGCCCGAGAACAAACGAACGGCTAGCGGTGCCCTCGGCGGCATCGTCGGCCTGGTCGGCCTGAGCGCAGTCGCCGGACTCCTGGTCACCGCTGCCGTGACGCCGGCCATCGCCGTCTCCGGTGCCGCTGCCTCCAGCGCGATCACCGTCTTCGACAACATGCCCAGCTACCTGAAGCCCGACGAGCTCATGCAGCCGACGACGCTCATGGCCGGCGACCGGGTGCTGGCGAAGTTCTACGACCAGAACCGCTCCCCCGTCACCTTCGACCAGGTCTCGCCCGTCATGTACGACGCGATCCTGTCGTCGGAAGACCCCCGCTACTACCAGCACGGCGGTGTCGACCTCATCGGTACGACTCGCGCGTTGCTCAGCAACGCCTCGGGCGGCGAGACGCAGGGTGGATCGTCGATCAGCCAGCAGTACGTGAAGAACGTGCTCGTGCAGCGTTGCGAGCGCGATGCAAAGGCCGTCGAGGCGACCGACACCACTCCCGCGATGACGCGCGACGAAGCGCTGCAGAAGTGCGCCCTCGAGGCCGTGCAGTCAGACGGCGCGGCCGGCTACCAGCGCAAGCTGCAGGAGATGCGGTACGCGATCCAGCTCGAGAAGGAGTACACGAAGGACCAGATCCTTCTGGGCTATCTCAACATCGCCAACTTCGGCGGCACGACCTACGGCATCGACGCCGC
>JAKOMY010000224.1 GCA_022702225.1 Microbacteriaceae bacterium
GCAGGACGCGCGGGGGCGACGGCCCCTTGGGCGGCGTGTTGCCGCCGAGCTCCGCGAGACGGCACGCTGGCCGGCGTTGTCCGCTGTGCCGTCGAGCGGAGTTCAAGCCCGACGTGCCGACAGAGGAGGGCGGCGGGCGGCGTGTTGCCGCCGAGCTCCGCGGGACGGCACGCTGGCCGGCGTTGTCCGCTGTGCCGTCGGGCGGAGTTCAAGCCCGACGTGCCGACAGAGGAGGGTGCCGGGTGGTGTGTTGCCGCCGAGCTCCGCGGGACGGCACGCTGGCCGGGGTTGTCCGCCGTGCCGTCGAGCGGAGTTCAAGCCCGACGCGCCGGCAGAGGAGGGCGCCGGGTGGTGTGTTGCCGCCGAACTCCGCCTGACGGCGCGCGGCGCGGGCCTAAGGGTCGACGGGCCGACGGGCCGACGGGTCCACGGGCCTGCGGGCCGACGGCACCCAGCCCACGGGTTGCACGGCAAAGGTTATGCGCTTAAACTCAACCGCGACGTGCAAGCGGCACCCGACGGCGGGTGCCTCGTTCGAGGAGGAACAATGAAGATCACCCGATGGAGCGCGGTGGCCGTGGTCGCCGCGGCCGCGATCGCCCTCACCGGTTGCGGGCGCACCTCCGACACCGGCTCCGGTCCCGCCGAAGCCTCGACCATCGGCGACGCCAAGGCCGAGGGCACGCTCACGATGTGGGCGATGGGTGCCGAGGGCGAGGCGCTTCCGGAGTTCGTGAAGAAGTTCGAGGATGCCAACCCCGGGGTGACCGTCGACGTCACGCCCGTGCCCTGGGACGCTGCGTACAGCAAGTTCCAGACGGCGATCGCCGGCGGCAACACCCCCGACCTCGCGATGGTCGGCTCGACGTGGATGGCCGATTTCGGCGACGCCCTGCAGACGGTTCCCACCGACCTGTCCACCGACGGGATCTTCCCCGGCGCGCTGGATTCCACCATGATCGATGACCGCGCGACCGGTGTGCCCTGGTACGTCGACACGCGCGTGCTGTACTACCGCACCGACATCGCCGCCCAGGCCGGATGGACCAAGGCCCCGTCGACGTGGGACGACCTCAAGCAGATGGCCGCCGACATGCAGTCCAAGGGGGGCGCCGACTACGGCATCCGCTTCCCCTCCGGCAACGACTCGTTCCAGGGCAACGTGTGGATGCCGTGGTCCAACGGTGCCCAGCTCGAGGACGGGTCGAAATGGACCCTCGACACCCCCGAGACCGCCGAGGCGTTCCAGTACTACCAGAGCTTCTACACCGACGGCATCGCCAACCCGGCCGCCGATCGCTCGGCCGGGGCGCAGGAGGCGGACTTCGTCTCGGGCAAGACCCCGATGCTCATCGACGGCCCCTTCCTCATCGGTCAGCTCGAGACGCTCGGCGGCGCCGGCTTCAGCGACAAGTTCACCACCGCGGTGCTGCCGGCCAAGGAGTCGTCGACGTCGTTCAGCGGTGGCGCCAACCTCGCCGTGTTCGACAACTCGAAGAACGCCGCGAGCGCGTGGAAGCTCGTCCAGTGGCTCACGCAGCCCGACACGCAGGCCGCGTGGTACGACGCGACCGGTGACCTCCCCGCTGTTCAGGATGCCTGGAAGGCCGACGCCCTCGCCTCGTCCAAGACGCTCGCCGCGTTCGGCACGCAGCTCGAGACCGCCAAGTCGGTGCCCGCCGTCACGACGTGGGTGCAGGTCGCCGCGGCCGGCGACGCGATGCTCGAGAAGATCCGTCTCGGCCAGCAGTCCCCGGCCGACGGGTTGAAGGAGCTCCAGGCCACCGCCGACCAGCTGGGTCTGGGCTGAGGCCGTGACGCAGGCAGTCGTGGGCGCGACCGGGACGCGTCGTGCGCCCGGTCGCGCCCGCGCCGGCGGGGCGTCGAGCCGCCGTCGGCGCCAGGGATGGGTCGCGTGGGGCTTCGCCCTGCCGTTCGTCGCGGTCTTCGCGGTCTTCATGGTCGTGCCGATCGTGGGCTCGTTCGCGATGTCGTTCACGGACTTCACGGCCCGTGACATCCGATCGCCGTTCTCGGTGAACTTCGTGGGACTCCAGCAGTACGCCGGGGTCCTCGGCGACCCGGTCTTCCTGACCTCGCTGGGCGTGACCGCGACGTTCGTCGTCGTCGGCATCCCGGTGACGATGGCTCTCGCTTTGGCTCTCGCCCTCGCGCTCAACGCCAGCAACGGCCGCATCGTCTCGGTGCTGCGGGTGGGCTTCTACGCCCCGGTCGTCACGAGCATCGTGGCCGTCGCGGTGGTGTGGCGCTACATCCTCCAGCCGGAGGGGCTGCTGAACTCGGCACTGGCCATCATCGGCATCCAGGGTCCGGACTGGCTCAACGACACCCGCACGGCGCTGCCGTCGCTCATCGCGATGGCGGTCTGGCGCAACGTCGGCACCCTCATGGTGATCTTCCTCGCCGGGCTCCAGGCCATCCCCACCGACGTGAAGGAGGCCGCCCTCATGGACGGCGCCTCGTCGTGGCGGCGCCTGACCTCGGTGACCCTGCCGCTGCTGCGTCCGACGCTGCTGCTGGGCGCGGTGCTCATCTCGGTCGGGTTCCTGCAGTTCTTCGAGGAGGCCTTCGTGATGACCCAGGGCGGCCCGCTCAACTCCACCCTCTCGGTGGCGTACTACACGTTCAAGCAGTTCGGTTTCGGGCAGTACGGCGCGGCCTCGGCTGCGAGCTACCTGCTCTTCCTCGCGATCGCGTTGCTCAGCCTGGTGCAGTTCCGCGTGCTGCGCTCGAAGGATTGAGGGAGGATGCCATGACACTCACGTCTCCCGCGGCTCCGGCCGCCGCCGCCCAGACCGTCGAGCCGCCGCGCCGGCGCCGGTCGCCCGACCGCATGGCCCCGGGCCGGTTGCTCACCTACATCGTGCTCGTCGTCGGCCTGCTCGTGTGGATCCTGCCCTTCGCCTGGATGCTGCTGGGCTCGGTCAAGACGCAGCGCGAGATCCTCCAGCGTCCGCCGACGTGGTGGCCGCAGCAGTTCACCTGGGACAACTTCGGCGCCTGGTTCGGGCAGCTGAACTTCGGTCAGTTCTTCGGCAACAGCGTCGTCGTGGCCCTGTTCACGGTCCTCGGCAACCTCGTGTTCTGCTCGATGGTCGGCTACGCGCTGGCGAAGATGGACTTCCCCGGCAAGAAGGCGCTGTTCGTCGTCGTGATGGTGACCCTGATGGTCCCCGGCGTGGTCACGTTCGTGCCGCTGTTCGTGATGGTGTCGTCGCTGGGTCTCGTCGACAGCTACGCCGCGCTCATCCTGCCGTTCGTCACGACCCCGCTGGGCGTCTTCCTCATGCGGCAGTTCATGCTCGGCATCCCGGACCCGCTGCTGGAGGCCGCGCGCATCGACGGTGCCGGGGAGCTGCGGATCTTCGCCCGGATCGTCATGCCGCTGTGCGGGCCGCCGCTGGCGACCCTCGGCATCCTGACCTTCCTCGCCTCGTGGAACAACTTCCTCTGGCCGCTCGTGGCGGCGCAGACCGAGGCGAAGTACACCCTGCCGGTCGCGCTGTCGCTGTACTCGACGGGGCAGAACGCCACCGACTACGGCCTGCTGCTGGCCGGTTCGGTGCTGGTCATCGCGCCGATCATCCTGCTGTTCGTCTTCTTGCAGCGCTACTTCATCCAGGGCATTGCCTCGACCGGCCTGAAGTGAGGCGCGGGCGGGCCCCTGTCACGGCGGCCCGCCCGGCCCCGTGTCGGCCCGCCCCCCGAGCTCCGCCGCCGGCTCCTGCACCGGCGGCCTCGAAAGGACCCCCATGACCTCCGCCCGCTTTCTCACCGCGCCCGACGGCACGCGCTTTCGCGACCTCAACGGCAACGGTGTGATGGACCCGTATGAGAACCCGACGCTCGGCGTCGACGAGCGCACCGACGACCTCCTCCAGCGCCTCAGCCTCGAAGAGAAGGTCGGTCTGATGTTCCAGACCGTCATCGAGGTCGGTGACGAGGGCGAGCTCCTGGAGACCCCGGGCAAGATCTCGAAGTCGCCCACGACCACGGTCGTGGTGCACAAGAGCATGAACCACTTCAACGTGCACGCGATCCGCACCGCACGCCAGGCGGCGACCTGGAACAACAATCTCCAGGCGCTCGCCGAGACCACACCTCACGGCATCCCGGTCACGATCAGCACCGACCCGCGTCACGCGTTCGTCGAGAACACGGGCGTCGCCTTCTCGGCCGGTCCCTTCTCGCAGTGGCCCGAAGGGCTGGGGCTCGCCGCCCTCGACGACGTCGACACCGTGCGCGAGTTCGCCGAGGTCGCGCGGCGCGAGTACGTCGCCGTCGGCATCCGCGCCGCTCTGCACCCGCAGATCGACCTCGCCACCGAACCGCGCTGGGGTCGACAGGCTCAGACCCTCGGACAGGATGCCGAGCGGGTCACCGCCTTCACCGCGGCGTACCTGCAGGGCTTCCAGGGCGACGAGCTCGGACCCGACAGCGTCGCCTGCACGACGAAGCACTTCCCGGGCGGTGGACCCCAGCAGGGCGGTGAGGACGCGCACTTCCCCTACGGGCGTGAGCAGGTGTACCCCGGCGGCATGTTCGACTACCACCTCGAGCCGTTCCGCGAGGCGATTCGCCGCGGCACCGCCGCGATGATGCCGTACTACGGGATGCCGGTCGGCCTCGAGGTCGACGGGGAGCCCATTGAAGAGGTCGGGTTCGGGTACAACCGCCAGATCGTCACGGGCCTGCTGCGCGAACAGCTCGGCTACGACGGCGTCGTGGTGACCGACTGGGAACTCGTCAACGACAACCACGTCGGCGACCAGGTGCTGCCCGCCCGGGCGTGGGGCGTCGAGCACCTCACCGCCGTGGAGCGCATGGAGAAGATCCTGGATGCCGGCAGCGACCAGTTCGGCGGAGAGGAATGCGTCGAGATGCTCGTCGATCTCGTGCGCTCGGGCCGGGTGTCCGAGGAGCGCATCGACGCGTCGGTGCGGCGGTTGCTGCGGGTGAAGTTCCAGCTCGGTCTTTTCGACGACCCGTACGTCGACGTCGACGAGGCCGAGCGGGTCGTGGGCAATGCCGAGTTCCGCGCCCTCGGCGAGCGGGCGCAGGCGCGTTCGCTCACCGTGCTGGTGAACGAGGGGTCGATTCTGCCCCTCCGTCCCGCGGGGAACGTCTACGTCGAGGGCTTCTCGGTCGACGACGTGGCCGAGCTCGGGCGCGTGGTGGCCGACCCGGCCGAGGCCGACCTCGCCCTGGTCCGCATCGGCGCGCCGTTCGAGCCTCGCGACGACCTCTTCCTCGAGGCCTGGTTCCACCAGGGGTCGCTCGAGTTCGCGCCGGGCCTGGTCTACCGGTTGAACCAGATCGCGGCATCCTGCCCCCTCGTCATCGTGGTGAACCTCGACCGTCCCGCGATCCTCACACCGTTCGTGGGGCATGCCGCGGCCATCGTCGCCGACTACGGCAGCTCGGCGGCGGCGGTGCTCGATGCGCTCACGGGTCGTGTCGCTCCGCGGGGTCGGTTGCCGATCGAGATCCCCCGGTCGATGGATGCCGTGCGTTCCTCGCGCGAGGATGTACCGTCGGACAGCGGCGACCCCGTCTTCCCCGTGCATCACGGGCTGGAGCTCGAGGGCGCGATGGCGACGGTGTCGCAGAGGGGTTAGGGCCGATCCGATGACGGAGGAGCAGACGACGCGTCGACCGACCGTGTACGACGTCGCGCAGGAGGCGAGAGTCTCGATCGCGTCGGTGTCGTTCGCCTTCCGTCGCCCCGACAAGCTCAGCGACGCGACGCGCCAGCGGGTGCTCGACGCCGCTCGGCGGCTGGGATACGCCCCGAGCGGCGCCGCCCGCGGGCTCGCGCGCGGGCGCACCGGGATCCTCGGTCTGCACGCCTTCGACCTGCTGCTCGAGCGGGCCGACCCGCGGGCGCAACCCCTCAGCGGGATGCAGTCGCCGGCGCTCGACACCGGGAGAGTGATCCCCTGGGACAAGACCGACGACGACGTGCTGTCGGACCCCCGCGCCTTCCCGCTGTACGTCGACGAGGTCCAGCGCGGTTTCGAGCTGGAGTGCTGGGCGCTGGGGCGACCGGTCATGCTCAGCAGCGGATCGGATGCCGATGTCTCGGTCGCCGACACCGTCGGCCGCGTCGATGGACTGGCGATCTTCCCGTCCCCCCAGACCGCCCCGACCCTGGCGCGGCACACACCGAGCATTCCGATCGTGCTCTTCAGCGCCGCCCCGGCCGACGATCCCCACCACCGCGTGCGGGTCGACAATGCGCGAGGGATGCGCGACCTCGTCGCCCACCTCGTCGAGGAGCACGCCGCGACCGACATCGCCTTCGTCGGGCGCCTCGAGGCGACGGATGCCGTGGAGCGTCGAGACGCGATGATCGCGGAGCTCGAGGCCCGCGGCATCCGCCCTCGTCTCGACTCCATCGACGCGACCGTGCGCGGCGAGGACGAGCTCGTGCCGCAGGTGCGCGCGCTCCTGGCCGAGGGACGGATGCCGCGGGCCTTCGCCTGCGCGACCGATCAGAACGCCTTCACCCTTCTCGACGTCCTGGCGGCGGAGGGGGTGCGGGTGCCGGACGATGTGATCGTGACCGGGTTCGACGGCACGCTCGGATCGCGCCTGACCACCCCGCCGCTGACGACGGTCCGCCAGCCGATGGAGGCGATGGGACGAGCCGCCGCGCGGATCCTCGCCGGAACGGCGGGCTCGCCGCCGGAGGGCGGGGCGTTCGACGTCGTTTTCGAGCCGCAGGTGCTGGTGCGTCGCAGCTGCGGCTGCTGAGGTTCAGGTCGTCGTCGACGGGGCGGTGGGGTGTGCCGTTGGGCGGAGTTCGTGGGTGACAGGCCGGTTCGGGATGCCGTGGTCCGGCGTATTCGCCGGGGCTTCCGCGGGACGGTTCGGGGGCGGCGGGGTGTGCCGTCGGGCGGAGTTCGTGGGTGACACGCCGGTCCGGGATGCCGTGGCCGGGCGTGTCCGCCCGGGACTCCGCGGGACGGTTCGCGACCGTTCGGCTCAGGCCGCGTTCCACCGCAGCCGCGGGGCGCCCAGATCCGCCCGTAATGCTGAGGGATCGGCGACCGGGAACATCGTGATGAGGAGTCCGTCGACCGCGTAGGCCAGAGCCGCGGTGCCCTCGGGCAGCGGGGCGCCGAGCGCGATGCGCGCGGTGCGGCCCGCGGCCTGCTCGGTCAGGGCATCTGGGCGGGCCAGCAACGCCGACGCGGCCGCGGTGGCGCGCGACAGGAGCGTCTGCGCGCCGGCCCACGGGGTGAACGCCCCGGCCTCGAGTCCGCACGCGCGTTCCAAGTCGCTCGTCACCCACCGCTCGCGTTTCAGGCCGTAGGGGGTGGGGGTGGTCGAGAGCAGATAGCCGTAGACGTGCAGGACCCCGGCGTTGCCGATCGGCCACGTCGCCGCCAGACCCGCACGACGGTGCAGCTCGTCGAACAGGGCGCGGGGGAGCACCGCCGCCCCGACGTTCTCGTCGATCACCGTCGAGTGTCCCCACGCGGCGAAGCGGCCGGCCGCGCGGTCCTCGGCGAGCGCGGCGGAGAGCCAGGGGAGGGAGTCGATTGCGGCGACGGGGTCGGTGACCGCGAGGTGCGCGGCGGCGTCGAGGGTGTGCACCGCTCCACGCTAGGGCGGACGCGGGGGCGCACAGGCACCGTTCATCCATCGTTTACACGATGTGGACATTACGTCCACATATGACATGCATCATGGACGCAACGTCCACGACAGGAGTTCACCCGTGCCCCGCCCCGTCCTCATCTTCGACTTCGACGGCACCGTCGCCCTCGGCGACGGCCCCCTGTTGGCCTACGCCCGCGCGGTTGCCGTACACACGGCATCCGCCGACGACTTCGTCTCGGCCGTCGCCGCTCAGCTCGCCGCTCCCGCCGACGACGTCATCGACGGCTACGACGCCGTCCGTCGCCTCGCGCTCGAGGCCGACGTCGACGACACCGCTCTCGCCGCGGCGTACACGCGCAGCCGCACTCAGCTCGGCGGGCCCGACGCGCCGGTTTCGGCGGCCCCGGGGCTGGCGGACTTCCTCGCGCGGGTGGATGCCGAGCGCCTCCTCGTCACGAACGCCCCCTCCACCCGCCTCGACGAGGCGCTCTCCGCAATGGGCCTGGACGCACTGTTCGACCGCATCGTCACCGACGCTGCCAAGCCCGCAGGGCTCGAGGCCCTGCTCGACGATCTCGGCGACGGTGTCCCGGTGCTCACGGTCGGTGACGTGTGGCGCAACGACCTCGCGCCCGCCCACGCCCGCGGCCTCGATACCGCCCTGGTCGGCGGGTACCTCGATCCATCCGCCACTCCGACCTTCCGCGCCCACACCCTCGACGAGCTGCTTCCCGCGCTCGCCGCCTGGGTCGAGGCCGCCTCCGTCGACGCTCCCCCCGCCGCACACCTGTCGTCCCACGCCTGAATCCCACCCGAACCGCAGAGGAATCATGAACACTCGTCGCACCCGTCTCGCCGCGGCCTTCGCCACCGCCGCCCTCGCCTCGATCGCCCTGGCCGGCTGTTCCGGCACCGCGGGCGCCGCCTCCGGTCCCGCCGCCGACCCGAGCTCGCTCGTGCTCGCGCTCGTCCCGTCGCAGGACCAGGCGAACCTCGTCGACACCGCGAAGCCCCTCACCGACATGCTCACCGAGAAGCTCGGCATCCCGGTCACCGGAGTCGTCTCGAAGGACTACCAGGCCGCCGTCGAGGCGATGGGCGCCGGTCAGGCGCAGATCGGGTTCCTGCCCTCGCTGCAGCTGTGGCAGGCGAACGACCGCTACGGCGCCTCGGTCGTGCTGCAGACCGAACGCAACGGCAACATCACCTACCCGGGCCAGTTCATGACGAACAACCCCGACAAGTACTGCGAGACCCCGATCGTCGAGCGCGACGGCATGTCGTTCTGCAACGGTGCCGACGCCCTGCACGGCCCCGCGGGTCTGGACAGCATCTCGAAGATCGCCGGTGCGAAGGTCGCCGTCCTCGGGCCCGGCTCGCCCGCGGGCTACATCTACCCGATGCTCGCGCTCAAGGAAGCCGGCGTCGACATCGACAGCGGCTTCCAGAAGGTTCCCGTCACGGCCAACGACGCCTCGGTGCTCGCGGTCTACAACGGCGACGCCGAGGTCGGCTTCAGCTTCTGGGACGCCCGCACCCTGGTGAAGAAGGACAAGTCGGACGTGGGCCAGAAGGTCGTCGTCTTCGGCCTGACCAACGAGATCCCCAACGACGGCGTGGCCGTGTCGAAGGACCTCTCGCCCGAGCTGCAGCAGAAGATCTCGACGGCGCTCGCCGACTACTCCGCGACCGACGAGGGCTCCGCCGCCCTCAAGGCCGTGTACTCGATCACCAAGCTCGCCCCGGCCGACCCCTCGTCGCTCGACGTGGTCGCTCGCGCCGCCCAGCAGCTCGGACTCCAGTGACGACCGGATCGCTCACCCCGGGCGTCGAGGCACTGGCCTCGGCGCCCTGGGGCATCCGTCTCGACGGCGTCTCGGTGCGATACCCCAACGGCACGGTGGGGCTCAAGGATGTCTCTCTCGAGATCGCGCCCGGCGAGCTGATCGCCGTCGTGGGGCTCTCGGGTTCGGGCAAGTCCACGCTGATCCGCACGATCAACGGGCTCGTACCCGCGACCTCGGGCGTGGTCGAGGTCGGCGGTCGACGTGTCGACGGCGCTTCGGGGCGCCGGCTGCGCGAGCTCCGCGGGCATATCGGCATGGTGTTCCAGAGCTTCAACCTCGCCGGGCGCACCACGGTGCTCAACAACGTGCTGGTCGGTCGTCTCGCGCACACCCCGCTGTGGCGCACGCTGTTCGGGGCGTATCGCGAGGACGACCGCCGCTTGGCGTTCGAGGCTCTCGACCGCGTGGGGCTGCTGCCCAAGGTCTGGGACCGCGCGTCGGCCCTCTCCGGTGGGCAACAGCAGCGCGTGGCCATCGCCCGCGCGCTGACGCAGCAGCCGCGGATCGTCCTCGCCGACGAACCCGTCGCGAGCCTCGACCCGCCCACGGCCCGCGGCGTCATGGACGACCTGCGTCGCATCAACGAAGACCTCGGCATCACGGTGCTCGTGAACCTGCACCTTCTCGACCTCGCCCGCGAGTACGGCACGCGCATGATCGGCATGCGCGCCGGCGAAGTCGTCTACGACGGCCCCGCGGCATCCGCCACCGACGCCGACTTCGCGCAGATCTACGGCCGCTCGGTGACCGCAGCCGACAGGCTCGAGCGATGACGGTCCTCACCGTCCCCCCACGTCCGAAGGGGAGATGGATGCCATGGACCGCCGCGGCGATCGTCGTCGCGGTGACCGTCTTCATGTGCCTGCCGGGGGTCGGGGTGGGTCTCGACGTCGCCGCCATCGCGCGCAACTGGCAGCAGGGCGCGCTCCGGATCGGCGAACTGCTGACCCCGGACTGGTCGTTCTTCCCGCGCACCGTCGGTCCGATCCTCGAGACGCTGCAGATGGCCGTGATCGGCACGGCGGTGGGGGCGGCGATCTCTCTGCCGGTGAGCTTCTGGGCTGCCCGGCCGACGAACCCCTTCACCCCGACGCGGGCGGTGGTGCGCGGCATCCTGAACGTCATCCGCGCGGTGCCCGAGCTCGTGTACGCGGCGGTGCTCGTCGCGATGGTCGGGGTGGGGGCTCTTCCCGGCATCCTGGCGCTCGTGCTGTTCAACGTCGGCATCATCGTCAAGCTCGTCTCGGAGTCCATCGACGCGACCGACCTCGGTCCCCTCGAGGCGGGGCGGGCCGCGGGGGCGACGCAGACGCAGATCAACCGCGCGATCGCCCTCCCCGACACCTGGCCCGCGTTCGTGTCGCAGACGCTCTACGTGTTCGAGCTGAACGTGCGCGCCTCGACCGTGCTGGGCCTGGTCGGCGCGGGCGGTATCGGTCTGCTCATCGACGCCGTCCGCACGTTCTACCGCTACGACCAGCTGTCGCTCGTCATCGTCGAGATCCTCGTGATCGTCGTCGTGCTCGACACCGTCAGCGACGCGATCCGCCGGAGGCTCGTATGACCGCCCTCGCCCCCGCACGCCCCGCGACGCTTCTCGTGCCGCCCCGCCGGCGGCGCCCCCTGCGCACCCTGTCGTGGGTCGTCGTCAGCGTCATCGTGATCGCCGCGTTCTGGTCCGCCGACATCGCGTGGTCGCGGCTGGGCGAGCTGCCCGCCGAGATCGCGCGCTACCTCGGGCTGATGTTCGCCTCGCCGAACTGGGCGAAGCTCCCCGAGGCGCTCTGGCAGACCTGGCGCAGTGTCGAGATGGCGTGGATCGGTACGGTCCTCGGCATCCTGATCGCCACCCCCCTCTCGCTGATCTCGGCGCGCGGCTTCGGACCGGCGCCCGTGCGCGCGGTGCTGCGCTTCGTCTTCTCTCTCGTGCGGGCGGTGCCCGAGCTCGTGTTCGCGATCATCATCCTGTCGGTGACCGGCCTCACCCCGCTGACCGGGGCGCTCGCCCTGGCGATCGGCGGCGTCGGCACGCTTGGCAAGTGGGGCTACGAGGCCGTCGAGAACGTCGCGCCCGGTCCCATCGAGGCCGCTCGCGCCGCGGGAGGCTCGACCGCGCAGGTGCTCCGCTGGGGTGTCTGGCCCCAGGCCTCGCCGACGTTCCTGTCGTTCTGGCTGTACCGCTTCGAGATCAACGTGCGCGCCTCGGCCGTGCTCGGTCTGATCGGGGTCGGCGGGATCGGCGACATGCTCACCTCGTACACCCAGTACCGTGAGTGGTCGACGGTCGGGATGCTCCTGATCGTCGTGGTGATCGTCACCGTCGCCATCGACGCGGTCTCGGGCCGCATCCGCCGCCGCATCATGGAGGGTCCGCGTGTCCGCTGAGGTCCCCGTGACCGCCCGCATCGCGGCCGTCCGCAACTCGCTGCAGCCGAGCGAGCGCCGCGTCGCCGACCTCATCGTCGACGATCCGGATGCCGTGATCGAACTCACCGCGCAGCAGATCGCCGACCGTGTCGGGGTGGGTCGATCCACCGTCGTGCGTGCCTGCCAGACCTTCGGCTACCGCGGCTACCCGCAGTTGCGCGTGGCGCTCGCCGCGGAACGCGGACGCCGCGCGGTGCCCCCGGTCGCCGAGGACGGCGCGCTCGGCGGCATCCGTTCGGCGATCGACCGCATCGCCGACGACCTCCGCACCGCCACGAGCCTGCTGGACGCCGACGGGGTCGACGCCGCGGTGGATGCGGTGGTGGGCGCTCGACGCCTGCTCGTCGTGGCGAGTGGGCTGTCTGCTCCGGTCGCCACCGATCTCGCGATGCGCCTGACCGCCGTGGGGCGCCCGGCCGAGACGCTCGGCGACCCGATCGGCCAGCAGATCGCGGCTCGCCACCTCTCGACCGACGACGTCTGCGTCGTGATCAGCGGTTCGGGCGCCAACGAGGCGAGCCTGCGGGCGGCGTCGGCGGCGCGCGCGGCCGGGGCGCGCGTGATCGCGCTGACCTCGTTCGTCGCGTCCCCCTTGACCGAGCGCGCCGACCTGTCGCTCGTGCTCGCCTCGGGCGGGACGTTCCGCGACGAGCTCGAGCACACCTCGCGCATCGCCCACGCGGTCTTCGCCGAGGCGTTCGTCGACGCCGTCGCTCGCGCGCGGGCGGGCGATGCCGACCTCGCTCGCGAGCGCGTGCTCGAGATCCTCTCGGACAACCTCGGCGACGCCGGCTGAGGCTCGGGCCCCGCGGCATCCTGTTCCGCCGTGGGCTTTCCGTGCCGTCGCGCGGAGACGGCGGTCGACACGCCGATTCGGGATGCCGGCGCCCGGCGTGTCGGGCACGGACTCCGCCTGACGGCTCGGGCCCGATACCGCTACTGCGCGAGCCGCAGCGCCGTCCAGACCTCCGCCCGGACGGCGAACGACGACAGGTCGCGGCCGAGTACGCGCTCGGCCTGCGCGATGCGCGCGCGGACGGTATGGCGATGGATGCCGAGGGCGTGGGCCGTCGCCTCGTGCGAGCAGTCGTGGGCGAGCCATGCGTCCAGGGTCTCGAGCAGCGCGGAGCCCTGTGCCTCGTCGTGTGCGCGCAGGGGAGTCAGGGCGCCCGCCGCGACGCTGCGCGCGGCCTCGGAATCGAGGGCGGCGAGCAGTCCCGCCCGTGCCGTGTCGGCGAAGTCGGCGACCCCGGGGGTCGAGAGGCGCTCGCGCGCCGTGCGCGCCTGCGCGAGGGCGCTCGAGAACGCGTCGTATCCGGTGGGGGCGGAGCACCCCACGACGATCTCGAAGCGGTCGGCGATCTCATCGAGCAGAGCTCGTCCCGCGGTGGGCACGACGATGACGAGTCCGTCGTCTCCGCGGCCGAAGAACACCTCGCCGCGTCCCTCCTGGGTCCGCGTCTCGAGCCACTCGCCGAGGGCGGCGGAACGCGAGGCCGCGGTCGGGGTCAGCGCGACGAGCACCGGGGCCGAGGGGAGGGGGCCGAACAGATCGCGCGACGCGCGACGCGCCAGGGTCGGATCGTCGGTGCCGAGCGACTGCACGAGTCCCGCACGGAAGGTGCCGATCGCGCGGCCCAGTCCGTCCTGCTGCTCGAGGGCGAGGGCTGCCATCGCCACGACGGCCGTGACGACGCTTCGCGCCTCGTGGTCGAGATCGTCGGCGGCGATCACGAGGGCTCCGCGCAGGTGCCCGCCCCGGCCGAGGGTCTGCACGCTCACCGGGGTGTCGGCGACCCGGAGGGCGGAGGCCGCTCGCGTGCCGCGGCGCAGCATCGTGGTCACCTCGGCCGTCACGGCCTCGATCACCGGGGCGGCGAGGGATCCGGCGGGGTGGGCGGTGCGCAGGGCCCCCGCGGCGTCGAAGAGTGCGACCCAGCAGCCGAGTTGCCGCGAGAGCTCCGCCAGCGTGGCGGTGAGCCCGTCGGGGCGGAGGGCGGCGAGCGAGACGGCGCGCTGGGCGGCGAGCGACCAACTGCGCCGGGCGTAGGCGTCGGCGGCGATGGCTTCGGCTCCGGCTCGGGCCACGGCGATGAAGGGGGTGCGGTAGGGCACCTCGAACAACGGCATGCCCGCGGACAGGCACGCCGCCGCCAGCCCCGCCGGGATCCCGTCGCGCACCACCTCGGTGCCGAACCCCAGAGCCCGTACACCGCGGGCGAGCAGGCGGCCCACGTACGCCGGGTAATCGGCCGTGTCGACGAACTGCGTCCCCGTCGTCAGCAACACGAGACCCTCGCTGAGGAACGGCGTCGGATCGATGAGATCGCTGGAGTGCACCCACCGCACCGGGCGGTCGATGCTCCCGGGTGCGAGCTCGTCCTCACCGGTGACGAGGCGCAACCGCAGATCGCGTCGAGAGAGGAGGGCCCGCAGGCTCGGCGGGGCGGCGGCGGTGTCGACCATGGCGGCTCCTGTACGACTCGTATACGACGCTGCCTGCGACTGTACATGGAGGAGAGTGCGGGCTCTGTCGCGGCGTCCGTAGCATCGCGCCATGAGCCTCGACACCCTCCCCCTCGTCGGCGGTCCGTCCCTCGCCCAGGAGCGCCGCCTCGTCACCGCCATCCCCGGCCCCCGCTCGCAGCAGCTGCTGGACCGCAAGGCCGCCGCCGTGGCATCCGGTGTCGGTCACACCGTCCCGATCCAGGCCGTCGCCGCGGGTGGGGGAGTCGTCGTCGACGTCGACGGCAATTCGCTCATCGACCTCGGCTCGGGCATCGCCGTCACCAGCGTCGGCAATGCCCACCCGGCCGTGGTCAAGGCCGTGCAGGAGCAGGTCGCGGCCTTCACCCACACGTGCTTCATGATCTCGCCGTACGAGTCCTACGTCGCCGTCGCCGAGGCCCTCAACCGCCTCACCCCCGGCGACCACGAGAAGAAGAGCGCCCTGTTCAACTCGGGAGCCGAAGCGGTCGAGAACGCGGTGAAGATCGCCCGCAAGTTCACCGGTCGCCAGGCCGTCGTCGCCTTCGATCACGCCTATCACGGCCGCACCAACCTGACGATGGCGCTGACGGCCAAGAACATGCCGTACAAGAGCGGCTTCGGCCCCTTCGCCGCCGAGGTGTACCGCGCACCCCTGTCGTACCCCTTCCGCGACGGGCTCTCCGGCCCCGAGGCCGCGGCCAAGGCCATCTCGCTGATCGAGAAGCAGGTCGGCGCCGACAACCTCGCCGCCGTCATCATCGAGCCCATCCAGGGCGAGGGCGGCTTCATCGTCCCCGCCGACGGATTCCTCAACGCGATCGTGGACTGGTGCCGCGACAACGGCGTCGTCTTCATCGCCGACGAGGTGCAGTCGGGTTTCGCGCGCACCGGCGCGATGTTCGCCAGCGAGCTGTTCGGCATCGTCCCCGACCTCGTCACCACCGCCAAGGGCATCGCCGCGGGCCTCCCGCTCGCGGCCGTCACCGGTCGCGCCGACATCATGGATGCCACCCACACGGGCGGACTGGGAGGCACCTACGGCGGTAACCCGATCGCGTGCGCCGCGGCTCTGGCATCCATCGACGCCTTCGAGAACGAGGGACTCGTCGAGCGCGCTCAGCAGATCGGCGAACTCCTGAAGGGGCGCCTGCACGAGCTGCAGCAGAACGACCCGCGCATCGGCGACGTGCGTGGACACGGCGCGATGATCGCCGCCGAGTTCGTCGACCCCGTCACGGGCGCACCCGACGCCGCCCTCACCGCGGCCGTGGCGAAGGCCGCGATCGCCGAGGGCGTCATCGTGCTCACCTGCGGCACCTACGGCAATGTGATCCGCTTCCTCCCGCCGCTGTCGATCGGCGACGACCTGCTCGACGAGGGCCTCGACGTCGTCGCGGCCGCCCTCGCGCGCAACTGACGAACGCCCCGACGGCGGCGTCGACGCGAACGCCGCCGTCGGGGCCACACCTCCGACTCCGCACGACAAGTAAGGACGTTTTCATGGACGAGATCACCCGAGACGTGGTCGTCATCGGAGCCGGCGCCGCCGGTCTCACCGCCGCCAACGATCTTCGCAAGGCCGGACTCTCGGTCACCGTGCTCGAGGCGCGCGACCGCGTCGGCGGGCGTCTGTGGACCGACGTGGTCGACGGAGCGATGCTCGAACTGGGCGGCCAGTGGGTCTCGCCCGACCAGCAGGCGCTCATCGACACCGTCGCCGACCTGGGACTGTCGACCTACAGCCGCTACCGCGAGGGCGACAGCGTCTACGTCGGCCCCGACGGTCGGGCCAAGCGCTTCACCGGCGAGATGTTCCCCGTCGCGCCCGAGACCGAGAAGGCCATCGACGAGGTGACCGCGCTCCTCGATGAGATGGTGGCCGAGATCGACCCGGACCGGCCGTGGGATCACCCCCGGGCCGCCGAGTGGGACCGGATCTCGTGGGACGCCTGGCTGCGCGAGCAGACCGACGACGACGAGGCCGTCCGCAACCTGGCGTTCGCCACGGGCTCCGCGATGCTCACCAAGCCCACGCACACCTTCTCGCTGCTGCAGTCGCTGCACATGGCGGCATCCGCGGGCTCGTACTCGAACCTCGTCGACGCCGACTTCATCCTCGACAAGCGCGTCGTCGGCGGCCTCCAGCAGGTGCCCGAGCTGCTGGCCGAGCGCCTCGGCGACGACGTGCTGCTGAACCAGCCGGTGCGCCGCGTCATCTGGGGCGACGTCGCCGCGACGGCGGAGCGCCCCGCCGACTCGGCGACGGGACAGCGGGTCGACGACCTGCGCGCGTTGACCGCTCGCGTCGAGGCCGCGAAGACCTCCTCTTCTGGGGTCACGGTCATCGCGGACGGCGTCACCGTCCGTGCCCGCTTCGCGATCCTGGCGCTGGCGCCCGTGCTGTACTCGCGCATCTCGTTCGAGCCCCCGCTGCCGCGCCTGCAGCACCAGATGCACCAGCACCTCTCGATGGGCTTCGTCATCAAGGTCCACGCCGTGTACGAGACCCCGTTCTGGCGCGAGGACGGCCTGTCGGGCACCGCCTTCAGCCCGTACGAGCTGGCACACGAGGCCTACGACAACACCAACCACGGCGACGAGCGCGGAACCCTCGTGGGCTTCGTCTCGGACCACAACGCCGACGATCTGTTCCGCCTCAGCCCCGAGGAGCGCAAGGAGCGCATCCTCGACTCGCTCTCGCGCTACTACGGTCCCCGGGCGAAGGACCCCGTCGTCTACTACGAGAGCGACTGGGGCACCGAGGAATGGACCCGCGGCGCGTACGCCGCGAGCTTCGACATGGGCGGCCTGCACCGCTACGGCGCCGAGCTGCGCGAGAGCGTCGGACCCCTCCACCTCGCGTGCAGCGACATGGCCGGGGCCGGCTTCCAGCACGTCGACGGAGCGATCCGTCAGGGCCACCGTGCGGCCGACGAGATCCTCGATCGGACGCGCGGATGAGCGCCCGCCGCGTGGTGGTCGGCTACACCGCGACCGACGCCGGCGCCGACGCCCTCGCGCTCGGCGCGCGGCTGGGTGCCGCACTCGACGCCCCGGTGCACGCGGTCGTCGTGCTGCCGTCGGCGGAGAACAACGTCTCCATCCCGACGGATGCCGGGTACGAGCGCCTCGTGCAGGACACCGCCCGCGGCTGGCTGCGCGAGGCCGTGGCGCCCTATCCCGGCATCCGGGGCCACGTCCGCATCGCCCAGGCGGTGTCGGACGGACTCGTCGCGGCGGCCGAGGAATTCGATGCCGAAGTCATCGTCGTCGGCACCGGCGGGGGAGGACCCCGCGGCCGTCACCGCCTCGGCACGACCGCCGAAGAGCTCGTGCACTCGGCACCCGTGCCCGTCGCCCTCGCCCCCGAGGGTGCGCGCAAGGTCGACCCGTCCGTCGGGCTGCCGCGTATCACCGCCGCGATCGGCACGCGCCCCGGAGCCGACGTCCTGCTCGACACCGCGGCATCCTTCTCCCGCCGGGCTAAGGCGCCGCTGCGGCTCCTCTCTCTCGCGGGCGTGGACCTGCCCGCTCGCGTCGACGCGTCGCTGACGCGGCTCACCGGCCAGGCGCACGCAGAGAGTGTGCTCGAGTCCGTTCGCTCGGCCCTTCCCGCCGAGATCGAGGCCGAGGCCGTCGTCGGCGCGGGCTCCGACATCGAAGACGCCGTCTCGCGCATCGACTGGCAGCCCGGCGAAGTGGCCCTCGTGGGCTCGAGCCGGCTCGCGCAGCCCCGCCGCCTGTTCCTCGGTTCCACCGCGGGGCGCATCCTCCGCGCCCTTCCCGTCCCCATGATCGTCGTGCCGCGCACCTCGGAGGCTTCCTCATGACCAGTTCTCCCAGCGGCGCGAGCCCGGCGCCCGACAGCGCCGTCACCACCGGCATCTCGAACAAGGGTCTCCGGGTCGGCTCGATCGGCATGATCGGCGCCGTCGTCATCGGGATCTCGACCATCGCCCCCGCCTACACGCTGACCGGTGCCCTCGGCCCGACCGTCTCGGCCGTCGGCTTCCAGGTGCCGGCGATCATCCTCGTCGGCTTCATCCCCATGCTTCTCGTCGCGCTCGGCTACCGCGAACTGAACTCGAAGATGCCGGATGCCGGCACCTCCTTCACCTGGGCAGCCCGCGCCTTCGGGCCGTGGGTCGGGTGGATGGCGGGCTGGGGCCTGATCGCCGCCACCGTCATCGTGCTGTCGAACCTCGCCGGTATCGCGGTGGACTTCCTGTTCCTGCTGATCGCGCAGGTCACCGGCAACGCCGAGATCGCCGAGCTGACCCGGGTCGTCCCGATCAACGTCGCGGTCTGCCTGATCTTCATGCTGCTGGCCACGATCGTGTCGTATCGCGACCTGCAGACCACCCAGCGCCTGCAGTACGGCCTGGTCGGGTTCCAGATCCTCGTGCTGCTGGTCTTCGCGGCCGCAGCCGTCGTCGAGATGCTCAACGGGAACGCTTTCGATGCGAGCCCCGTCCAGGCGTCGTGGTTCAACCCCTTCGAGGTCCCGTCCTTCAGCGCCTTCGCCGCCGGGCTCTCCCTGTCGATCTTCATCTTCTGGGGGTGGGACGTCATCCTCACGATGAACGAGGAGACGAAGGACCCCGACAAGACACCGGGTCGCGCCGCCACCGTGACGGTGTTCCTCATCGTCGCCCTGTACCTGCTGATCGCCGTCGCCCTGCTGATGTTCGCGGGCAACGGCACGGGGGAGTTGGGCCTCGGCAACGAGGACATCCAGGAGAACGTCTTCTTCCACCTGTCGGGCCCGATCCTCGGACCCCTCGCGTTCCTGGTCTCGCTCGCGGTACTCACCAGCTCGGCATCCTCGCTGCAGGCGACCTTCGTCGGCCCCGCCCGCACGCTCCTGGCGATGGCCCACTACGACGCCCTGCCGAAGAAGTTCGCGAAGGTCAGCCCGCGCTTCTTCACCCCGGGCTACGCCACCATCGTCTCGGCGGTCGTCGCCTCCGTGTTCTACGCGGTCATGCGCGTGCTGAGCGAGAACGTGCTCACCGACACCATCACGGCCCTCGGCGCGATGATCTGCTTCTACTACGGTCTGACCGCGTTCGCGTGCGTCTGGTACTTCCGAAAGCAGTGGTTCGACTCGGTGCGCAACGTCTTCCTGACGCTGCTCGCCCCCCTCGTCGGCGGGCTGATCCTCGCGGTGCTGTTCGTCACCACCCTCATCGACAGCGCGAGCCCCGATTACGGCTCGGGCTCCGAGATCGGCGGTGTCGGCCTCGTGTTCGTGATCACCGTGGTGATCATCGTGGTCGGAATCGTGCTCATGATCGCCCAGCGCATCGCGAGCCCCGGCTTCTTCCGGGGTGAGACCCTGGGTCGAGAAGCCCCCGCCAGCGCCCGCCGCCGCATCAGGTCCTGACAACGAAACGAAAAGGAGCACCATGAGCGACTACGCCGTCGTCAATCCCGCCACCGGTGAGACCCTCGCCGAGTACGACACGTTGAGCGATGCCGGGGTCGATGCCGCCATCGCCTCCGCGCACGACGGGTACCGCGTCTGGTCGCGCACCGCTCCGGCCGAGCGCGCCGAGGGCCTGCGTCGCGTCGCCCAGCTGCACCGCGAACGCCGTGACGACCTCGCCGCGATCATCGTCCGCGAGATGGGCAAGCCCCTCGAGGCGGCGCTCGGCGAGGTCGACTTCGCCGCCGACATCACCGAGTACTACGCCGACAACATCGACAAGATCACCGGTGACAGCCCGCTGGACATCCTGGGCGAGGGATCCGCGGTGATCCGCCGCTCGCCGCTGGGCGTGCTGCTGGGCATCATGCCGTGGAACTTCCCGTACTACCAGGTCGCCCGTTTCGCGGCTCCGAACCTGGCTGTCGGCAACACGATCCTGCTCAAGCACGCACCCCAGTGCCCCGAGTCGGCCGAGGCCCTGCAGGCGATCTACCGCGACGCGGGCCTGCCCGAGGGCGCCTACGTGAACATCCGCGCCACCAACGAGCAGGCGGCGACCATCATCGCCGACCGTCGTGTGCAGGGCGTTTCGGTCACCGGGTCCGAGCGTGCGGGTGCCGCCGTGGCCGAGATCGCCGGTCGCAACCTCAAGAAGGTCGCGCTCGAACTCGGCGGGTCCGACCCGTTCATCCTCCTCTCCACGGATGACCTGGATGCCGCGGTCCAGGCGGCCGTCGATGCGCGCCTCGACAACAACGGGCAGTCGTGCAACGGCGCCAAGCGCTTCATCGTGATCGACGAGCTGTACGACGCCTTCCTCGAGAAGTTCACGGCGGCGCTGGGCGAAGCCAAGGTCGGCGACCCCTTCGCCGACGACACGGTGCTCGGGCCCCTGTCGTCGCTGGCCGCGGCCGAGCGCCTCGACGAGCAGGTCCAGCGCGCCCTCGCCCAGGGCGCGACCGTCGAGGTCGGCGGAACCCGCGACGGAGCGTTCTACCCGGGCACCGTGCTCACGGGAGTGACGCGCGAGATGGACGCCTACGGTGAGGAGTTCTTCGGCCCCGTCGGCACCGTCTATCGCGTCTCGAGTGAAGACGAGGCCGTCGACCTCGCGAACGACACCGGTTACGGCCTCGGGTCGTACGTCTTCACCACGGATGCCGAGCAGGCACAGCGCATCGCCGATCGCATCGAGGCCGGCATGGTCTACGTCAACGTCGTGCTCGCCGACTCGCCCGAGCTGCCGTTCGGTGGTGTCAAGCGCAGTGGCACGTCGCGAGAGATGGGTCTGCTGGCGGCCGATGAGTTCGTGAACAAGAAGCTCATCCGCACGGCTTGAGGGGCTTTACGACGACGGCGGCATCCCTCGGGATGCCGCCGTCGTCGTAAATGAGACTGCGGTCAGCTCGGCAGGGTGCCGCGCACCTCGGCCGCCTCGCCGTGGCGGCCGAGCGCCTCGAGGGCGTCGCCGAGGTCGATGGCGATCGCCTGACGCAGCTGCTCCTGGCCGGCGGCGTGCTCGTGAGC